>JAFDVU010000200.1 GCA_018268835.1 Acidobacteriota bacterium
CTCCACACGCCCGGGATGCCGCCTGGGGAGCGGCCTTCGCGGAGCGCGTCCAGCAACTGCGTGAGCGCGATCTCGCCCTCGCCCACCACCACGTAGTCCACCACGCCGGTGCGCAGACACTCCTCGGGGTCGCCTGAAGGATGCGCGCCGCCGAACACCACCGTCAACTCCGGGTGCACGCTCTTGAGGCGCCGCGCCTCTTCGATCGCCGCCGGGAATTCGCACGTCATGCAGCCGATGCCGGCGATCTTGACGCCGTGCTCGCGGATCTCGCGGTCCACGTACTCCGGCGTAACCTCGTCGAAGACCATGTCCAGGATGAGGGGATCGTAGCCCTGCCTGCGCACGTACGCCGCCAGGTGGACATAGTTCAGCGGCACGTTCTGGATGTACCGGTTGGCGGCGGCCATGGGCCGGACAAAAGCGATCATAGCGGCGGCGTAACTAACAGTATCCTAAACCGGCCGCCGCCGCGCTTCCTCCGGAGGTACGAAACCCCACCTCACTGCGCCGGGTCCACCGCGATGGTGGCGGTGTTGGACTGCACGCCCCCGATGGTCACGATCAGCGGCAGGGCGGCGCCCGGCGCGACGCCGTCCGGCACGCGCGCATTGATCTGGTACAGGCCGACGAAACCGGGGGCCAGCCCGCTGAAGGAGACGGGCGCGTTCACGCCGCCGATGGTGACGGCGGGCTGCGCCAGCGTGGCGGCGAGCGGACTGGAGGGAGAAGCCGCGCCCAGCGTGGGCCGGTTGCTGACGTCGCCGAGGCCGGTACAGTAGATCGAGAGATACTCGCCGGGGCGGGCGGGACGGGCGCCGGGAAACTGGTCCGCGGGCGCGGCGAGGGTGGCGGTACCCGCAATCACGGTACTCGCCTGCCCGGTGCCCTGCGCGTTGGCGGTGAACAGAGCCGGGGCGTAGGGCCGCAACTGCACCGTGATGGTGGTGCTGCGCGCGCCCTGCGCGATGGTGAGCGGCACGCTGACCACGGTGGACGACGTACTCACCAGCGGCACCTGGAAATTGATCTGGCCCGGGGAGACGAAGAACAGCGGGACGCTGTTGCCGGCGAGCGTGAGAGTCGTGTCGGCGAGTGTGGAAGGCAGGGGCGGACCGGCGTCGGCCGAGGCGACTCCGGAAGCCAGGTTGGTCCCGTAGAGCGACGCGATGCTGCGCTGGGCCAGCGCGCTGCCGCCGGTGGGGTTGGCCGCGCTGACGAACGCGTTGGAGGCGCTCTGCGGTCCGGGACCGATGAGGAAGCCCTTGGGCGGCGACGATCCGCCGCCGGCGGAGGGGTTGAACGCCGCGACCACGGCGCGGCCGGGCGCGGCGATATCGGCGGCAGCGATGTCGGCGGTGACGTGCGAGGAATCGGCGAAGTGGGTCGGGCGGGCCTGCCCGTTCCAGCGGATCACGGTGCCCGGGACGAAGCCCGACCCGGCGATCGCGAGGGGGAATGCCGCGCCGCCGGGATTCGCCGCCGCCGGGGTCAGGGTGTCGATAGCCGGAGCGAGGCTCTGGCCGGCGAGCGGCAGGGCGATCTCCCACACGCCGCGTCCGTGCGTGCCGGCGCGCAGCACGCGCGCGCGGCGATCCAGCGCGAGCGCGTGCACCACCACGTTGGGCAGACGGTTGCCGAGGGTGGACCAGGTGGCGCCGCCATCGTTGGACATCTGCACCCCGATGTCGGTGCCGAGGTAGAGCGTGTCCGGCACATCGGGATCGATCGCGATATCGTTGACCGGCGTCGCCGGGAGGTTGCCGGTGACGTTGGTCCATGTGGCGCCGCCGTCGGTGGTTTTGAACACGTAGCCCTGCACGGCGGTGGAAGCGGCGAAGCCGGAGTAGACGACCCAGGCGGTGGCCGGATTCACGGGATCGACGGCGACGCGGGTGACGGTGCGGTTGGGGAGTCCGGCGCTGCGGTCGGTCCAGACCGCGGCCGTGCCGTCGAGAGCGTTGGTGGTGGCCTGCACCCTGGCTCCGGTGCCGGCGTAGACGGTGCCGGGATCGGCGGGGGCCACGGCGATGGTCTTGATGGTGGTGAGCCCGCCGCCCAGGTCGGGCGAGATCGCCTGCCAGTGGCCTGCCCCGTCGCGCGACTGCCAGACGCGCGCGGTGCCGAAGTAGAGGGTCTGGGGATTGGAGGGGTCGAGGACCAGGGGAGAGATGAACTGCTTCTGATCCCCCTGATCGATTCCGTAGACCGCCGACACCCAGGGCGAAGCGCCGACCGCGGCGTTGCGGCGCACGTCGATCTTCTGGCACGCGGCATAGGCGATGGAGGGGAAGGCGGGATCGATGGCGGCGTACCCGCCGTCGCCGCAACTCACGCGGCTCCAGGTTCCGGCGTCGTCGTGGCGCTGCGATCCGTTGTCCTGCGTGCCGCCCAGGACGATGGCGGGGTCGGCCGGGTCAACCGCCATCCCGGGGTAGAACTGCGCGAGCATGAGCGTGCTGTTGTGATTGTTCCAGTTGGGCCGCGCGGCGGTGATGTCGGTGGTGCTGTACAAGCCGCCGTCGTTGGCCAGCAAGAGGCGGCTGCCGTCCGGCGTGAAGGCGAGCGCGTGAAAATCCACGTGGATGGAGGTGCCGTTGGCGCCCGCGACGGGTAGAGGGGTCCAGTTCGCGCCGCCGTCGGTGCTGCGGTAGATCTGCAGCGCGCCGGCCCACACCACGTTGGGGTCGGCGGGCGAAACGCGAATGGTGTTGTCGTACCACAACTGCGTGCCCCAGAACGAGGCCGGAACCTGCAATTTGTTCCACGTGGCGCCCGCGTCGGTGGTCTTCCAGATGCCGAGCAGCGCGCCGAAGTTGGCGGTGGAGGAGTCCTGAATCTGCGCGTAGAGGGTGGATGGGGCGGAGGGCGCCATGGCCAGGTCGATACGCCCGACGTTGTTGGTGGGCAGGGCGAAACCGGCGGCGCCGGTCACCTGCCGCCAGCTCAGACCGGCATCCGTGGAGTGGTAGACGCCGTTGCGCGCGCTGCCGTTGGGGTTGCCCAGCGAGGCCCACACGCCGTTGGTGTCGGCGGGGTCGAAGAAGATGCTGATAGCGGGCACGCCGGCCAGGGTCTGAGCCCAGGTGAGGCCGCCGTTGGTGGAGCGCCAGACGCCCGACTTCACGGCCGCCACCAGAATCTGTCCGTTGGAAGCATGCACGGCGAGGGCGCTGAAGTAATCACGTGCGAAGGGTCCCGGGAGGTTGGTCCAGGTGGCGCCGCCGTCGGTAGATTTCAGGACGCCGGCGCCGTAGTAACTGTCTCCCGCGAAATTGGCTTCGCCGGTGCCGGCGTAGACGATGTCGGGATCGCTCGGATCGAGCGCGAGCGCGCCCATGGCGAGGGAGGGCTGGGCGTCGGTCAGGGGGGTCCATGTGGCGCCTCCGTCGGTGGTCTTCCACACGCCGCCATCGGCGCCGCCGATGTAGATCACGTTGTTGTCGCGCGGGTCGATGGCGATGGCGTTGATGCGCCCCGAGGTGGCGTTCGGACCCGGGTCGGTAGGCTGCGGCCCGATGGCGGTCCAATTGGTGGAATCGGTGGTTACGGCGAAGGCCTGCGCGGCCGGGCGCGTTCCGTGGGTGGACTGGCGCCGCGCCCGGGCGGCGGCGTCGATGCGCCGCATGTCGAGGATGGCGGCGCGGCGCGCTCCGGCGGGAAGGGACGTGCCGGGCCAGGCGCGCTGGTCGTAAAACCAGCGGTCGCGCTCGCGGGCCTGGTCGCCGTCTTCCTCGTTGGGCCAGAGTTGGGCGGATAACAAAAAGGAGCTAACGAATAGCAGGGCAATCGCTCGGAGTAACATCGTCTGCAACCTGTATCAGGCGTGCCGCCATTCTAACAGCCTGTCCATCCGGAGAGCGCGAGATTGGCCAGGCACTCCAGCGTGCATAGCTTCAGGCTTTCCGGCGTGATCGCGGCCAGCGCTTCGTCCAGGATCTCCTGGCGCCCGCGCGCGATCTGCCGCGCGATGGCAGCCCGCCGCCGCCGCGCCAGGTCGTCCGCGGAGAGCGAGGTTCGCGCCGCGAAGAAGAGTTGCGGCTTACCCCCGCGGAGGAACTCGCGGCACAGCCCGAGGGGGCGGATCCAATCCAGGTCCGCGCGCGAGAGGCCGGCCTCTTCCTCCAGTTCGCGGCAGATGTTGGCCGTGAAGAGCCCGTCGAAATCGGCTGCGGCGCTCCACACGGTCTCGCCCGAGGCGGTGCAGTGGTACCCGCCGGGGAAGACGCTCTGGCGGGGCGCGCGGCGCGGCAGGTAGGGGCTGCCATCGGCGCCGAAGACGATCACCGCCGTGCCGAGCCCGTTGGAGAGCCGGGCATCGCTCAGCGGGGGCAGGCGCCGGCCGTATTCGGCGAGCAGCAGGGGACGGAGTTCGCCGGCGCCGTCCATCGCGCAATTGGATTTCAGGCCGTCGCTGTAAGGGGCCCGCTGCACCTTCAAGGTGCCGGGCGCGTGCGCGGCGAGGCGCACCACGACCTCGTCGTAATCCATGGCCGGAGTAAGCCCGAGCACGTCGTCGAGGCGGAACGCGGCGGCGTCGCGCTCCACGCGCCACGGACCGGCATCGAGGCGGGAATAGGGGATGCCGGGAGCGAGCGGCGTCTCGTCACGGTACTGTTCGATCAGCCACGCCGCGTCATAGCGCAGCATGCAGCACATCCTCGTAGTAACGCTCGTACTGGGGGATGATGCGCTCGGTGCAGAAGCGTTCGGCCGCGTTCCAGCGGCCCGCCTTGGACATGCGGTAGTGCAGGTCGTCGTCGGCCAGCAGATCGGCCACGCGGGCGGCTTGCGCGGCAACGTCGCCCACCTCCTCGAGGAAGCCGTCTTCGCCGTGCGTGATCAACTCCGGCACGCCGCCCACGCGCGTCGCCACCGGCACCACGCCGCAGGCCATCGCCTCCAGCGCCGCCAGCCCGAAGGACTCCAGTTCGCTGGGCATGAGCAGCACGTGCGCCAGCGGAATCAGCCTTTCGACGTGGTTCTGCTTGCCCAGGAACGTGACGTGGTCGTGGACCCCGAGCGAACGCGCCAGGTGCTCCGCCGGGCCGCGCTCCGGCCCGTCGCCGGCCATCAGCAGATGCGCCGGCACGCGTTTGCGCACCTCGGCCAGGATGTGGATGCAGTCCTGCACGCGCTTCACCGGGCGGAAGTTGGAGAGATGGAGCAGCAACTTCTCGCCGTTCGGGGAGTATTGCGCGGCGCCTTTTTTTTCGTTGTCGGGATGATACAGCTCGCAGTTGACGAAGTTGTGGATCACGCGGATTTCGTTGCGCACTCCGAATACCTGGACGGTGCGGTCGCGCAGGTAGTTGCTGATGGAGGTGATGCCGTCGGACTGTTCGATGGAAAAGCGCGTGATGGGGAAGTAGGACGGCTCCACGCCGACCAGCGTGATGTCCGTGCCGTGCAGGGTGGTGATGACGGGCAGGCGGCGCCGGGGGGCGAGCATCTGGCGCGCCAGCATGGCCGCGATCGAGTGAGGAATCGCATAGTGCACGTGCAGCAGGTCCAGATCGTAGCTCTCGGCCACGTCGGCCATGCGCGAGGCCAGCGCCAGGCTGTAGGGCGGGTACTGAAACAGGGGGTAGTTGGTGACTTCGACTTCGTGGTAGTGGATGCGCGGTGTACCCGGGTCGAGCCGGATGGGGTTGGCGTAGGTGATGAAGTGGGCCTCGTGGCCGCGCGCGGCCAGTTCCATACCCAGTTCCGTAGCGACGATGCCGCTGCCGCCGTACGTGGGATAACAGGTGATTCCGACCTTCACTTGGCCAGCGTAGCAAAGCCGATCTGCCCGTGGAGGTTTTCGTCCGGCGATGCCACATCGCCGCCGCCGAACCAGACCAGGATGCGGCCGCCTTCCAGCACCACGGTAGGGTCGCAGATCACCTTCGAATTCCACGCCTGCGTGCCGCGGAAGCGAGCCGGCAGGGGTATCCAGCGCACGCCGTCGGTGGAGCGCGCCAGGCGGAGGTAGCGATTCTCGGTGAAATCGCGCACGGTGTAGAGCATCCAGTAGAAGCCGTTGTCCTGCCATACGGCGGGCTCGCCGATGCCGGCTTCGTCCTGGTCCATCCCGAGCACCGGGTTCGACCGCAGCTTATCCCAGCGGACGCCGTCCTCCGAGCGCGCCACGCCGATGCGCTGCCGCGCGGCGCGATCCTGCCCGAGGTAGTACATGAAGAAGGAGCCGCCGACGCGGATCACGTAGGGGTCGGCCACGGCGCGCTCGTCCCACGCCCCGGCGGGACCCGGAGCGAGCACGGGCGAGGCTTGCCGCTGCCAGGAGCGGGCATCGGCGGACCGGGCCAAGGAGATGCGCAGGCGGTCCCTGGCGCCGGATTCGTACCAATACCAGTATTCGCCGCCAAAGAGGAGCGCGCTGCCGTTGGCGGCGATGTAATCGCCGGGGGCGGCGCGCAGCACGATGCCCTGTTTCCGCCAGTGGACGAAGTCTTCGGTGGTGGCCAGGGCGGTGTGCCACTGACCGTCGAAGACGGAGTACAGGTTGACCTTGCCGGCGACGGAGGGGTTGAGCGCATCGTGGAAGCCGTCGCGCGCGATGACCGGTTCGGGCTCGGGAGAAAAGGCGAGCGGCGGGGACGCGTCTCCGCCGGCGAGTACGGGCAGGGTGAAGTCGGCGTAACGGCCGCAGCCGGCGAGGGCGAGAAGCAGGAAGGGGAGGGCGACCCGCGGCGTCATTGCAGCGGGATCCGGAACTTGATGCCGGCGCCGCGTCCGGGGCGGGATTCGAGCATCAGTTCGGCGTTGAGCGAGCGGGCGCGGCGTTTGAGGCTGGCCGGACCGAGGCGGAGCAGTTCCAGTTCTTCCAGCGTGTAGGAGCCGGCGAAGGCGAAGCCGTGGCCGTTGTCGTCGATGGAGATTTCCAGGCCCCGGTCGGTCCTCTCCATGGCCACGGCGACGCGTGACGCTCCGGCGTGCTTCTGCACGTTGTGCAGAGCTTCGCGCAGCATCTGGAGCACTTCCTGGGTGGCCTCCTGCGGCAAGCCGACCGGACTGTTGGTGCCCAGGAAGGTGACCGGGATCCCGCTCTCCTTCTGGAAGGTTTCGGCGGCGCGGCGGGCGGTGGCGACGAGGTTGGCGCCGTCCACATCCACCGGCCGCATGCTGTGCAGGAAGGTGCGCAGGTCGCGCACCTGCACCTGGGCCAGTTGCTGCAACTGCTTGAGATCGTCCATGCCGGCCTGCGCGTCGCGTTCCAGCAGCTTACGCAGGATTTCCAGACGCATCTGCAGGCTGATGAAGCTCTGTAGCGGCCCGTCGTGAAAATCGCTGGCGATGCGCACGCGTTCGTTCTCGCGCGCCTTCTCCGCGTTCTTTTCAGCTTCGGCGAGTTTCTCCCGGAGCGACACGTTTTGTTCCACCAGCCTGCCTTTGGTGAAGGCGAACGCGCAGGCGAGCGCTCCGCTGGCCGCCACGGTGCGCAGGAGGGCTACGGCGCCGTAGGGCAGCACGGCGCAGAACACCACGCTCACGGCCACGATGACCACCACCTCCACGGTGCTGTAGAAGACCAGGGATTCCGTCAGCACGAAGAGAAAGAACAGGGAGGCCACCCACAACAGCTTTTCGCCGCCGGAACTGGCCATGACGAGAAAATAGACCGTGTCGCCGAAGATGGCCAACAGACCGAGCATCCCGGCCTGGCCGCGGCCGCGCAGCGCGACAATCACCGCGTAGGCAAGGTACACCCCGAAGATCCCATAGAGCAGTTGCGCACCGGATGCGGGCGGAAAGAAGTAGCAGAGCGCGAGGGCCACGGCGGCCAGCGTTGCCCGGCACCACGCAATCGCGAGCGGCCAGGAGAGATTCGGCGAAACAAGCACAGATTATTTCCGGTACAAGTACAGGGTGTGGCTGCGGCCCTCGCCGTCGTCGGGAATGTTCTCCACCTTCTCCGGCGTCCAGTTCCTGAAATCGAAGTCTTTTGCCACCACCCGCGCGCCTTTCTTGAGTTGTTTGTCCAGCAGAGGCTGTACCTTCTGATTCACTGCGTCAGGTAGAAGATACACAGTTATCAGATCCGCGGAACTGTAGTTCTGTTTCAGCAGGTCGCCGTTGACGATGCGCGCGTTCTTTTCGAGCCCGAGTTTGAGAATGCGGGCACTGCTCTGTTTGCAGAGGTCCTTGTCCAACTCCACGCCCACGGCCTGGGCGTGGAACTTCTGCGCCGCCATGATGACGATACGGCCGTCTCCGCTGCCGAGGTCGAACATTTTCTCCCCGGCTTTGAGTCCGCCCAACTGGAGCATTTTCTCGACAATGGTTTCCGGCGTCGGGTAATACGGCGCCAGTTTTTCGGTGTCTCCGGTCTGGGCGTGCAACGCGGCGCACCAGAGAATCAGAATCAGGTTAATACCCCACATTTGCACCCATCCTATCCCAAACCGGAATCGGAACCAAATTTCCACCGTTCTGTGGAAAACCCTGTGGATTGCCTATCCGCGGTGTACACCGAAGCTGTGGTGAATTCATGGTTTTGTCACATCCTGCACCGAGGTTCAGCAAACAGGGATATTCTCCTCGTAAACTGCTGATCCTATACCGCAAAATTCCCCATGGCGGAAGGCGTCCGGCGTGCAATGTGGGCACCGCGGGCGTCCGGCGCCTAAACCCACACCTTCTCGAGGGGAACTCCCTGGCGGCACAACTCGCACTGCTGGGCGTCGGCATAATAGCTGGCTTCCAGTTTCGCCAGATAGTATAGGGGTAAATTCCCGAAATCAAAAATATCGGGATTGGGCTGATAAATGATGACGGCCAGCCCGACTACGGTCGCGCCGTGGGACTCGAGCAGCTTTTTGAGCTCCCTGAGTTTCCTGCCGGTACGCAGGATATCGTCCACCAGTACGACCTGCTCGCCCTGGTGCTGCTCCAGATACTGGCGGAAGTGGAGGGGTTCGCCATTTTCCCGCTCGGCCCAATAGACCTGTTTGGCCCCCAGGGCTTCGGTGACGCCATAGGCCACGGGCAGACCGCCGGTCATGGGAGTCACGATGGATAGGTCTTTGATGGTAGCCCGGATCTCCGGGTTGGCGCGGAGCAAGCGGCTGAGACCGACGCTCAGCATCTTCTGGTACTTGTAATAGCGCATGGCCAGCGGCACCTGCAGGTACTCGTTGGAGTGCAGTCCGCTGGGGTATTCGAAGTGTCCGTCGCGAAGCGCGCCGGTTTCTCGCAGGATCGCGACCACTTCTTCTTGCGTTGGGATCAGGTGCATAAGTTCGCCTCTAGTGTGCCCCGTGGCCGGTAAGCACGCGGGGTATGGTTTGTAACAGAATCTTCCAGTCGAGCGCCAGGCTCCAGTTGTCGATGTACTGCATGTCGAGCTTCATCCAGGTTTCGAAATCCACTTTGTCGCGGCCGGAGATGGCCCACAGACAGGTCAGGCCGGGGCGCATGCGCAGGCGCCTCCGCTGCCAGCGGGCGTACTGTTCGACCTCCACCGGGACGGCGGGGCGAGGGCCAACCAGCGACATGTCGCCGCGCAGGACGTTCCACAACTGGGGCCACTCGTCGACAGAAAACTTGCGCAGCCAGCGCCCGAGGGGCGTCAGGCGCGGGTCGTCCGGTATTTTGAAGGCTGTACCCCGCACATTGAGATGTTCGTATTTTTCGCGCAGGCTCTCAGCATCCTGCACCATGGAGCGAAATTTATAGAAAATAAACAGCCGCCCGTTCAGGCCGCAGCGCACCTGGCGGAAGATCGCCGGACCCGGCGAGGTGAGCCGCACCAGCAGCGCCACCAGCAGCATGAAGGGGGCGAGCACGATCAGGCCGGCAGCGGCGATCACGAGATCGGTGACCCGCTTCACCAGGAGGCGGATTTCGTCGTAGGGCGCGGCGGAGAAGGTCAGTAGCGGGGTAGCGCCGAAGCGCTCCAGAGACACCGTGCTGTTGACGTGCGGGAAGAAATCCACGGCGACGCGGGTGCGCACGCCCTCTTCGTCGCAGAGCAGGAAGACTTCTTCGAGGTCGCGGAGGCTTTCGCTTTCCACGGCGAAGACCACTTCGTCCACCACGTGTTCGCGGAGGATCACGGGCAGGTCCGCCACCGGCAGCACCTTGTAAGAGGTACGCAGGGCGATCTCCGGCGGGGCGCCCGGCTTTTCCGCGAGGAAGCCGCGCAAGCGGACGCCGTAGTTGACGGATTGTTCCAGGTCGCGCGCCAGGCGCACGGCGCGATCTCCGGTCCCGACCACCATCACATAGTGCGGCGCGGCGAACTCGCGCCGGATGACTCCGACGACGCGCCCCGCCGTCAGGCGGAACAGCAGCAGCAACACCCAGGCGTAGGCGGCGAAGAGCGCGACGAAGAAGCGGCTCAAATCCATGCGCCAGAGGTATTCGAAGAGCACCACGGCGAGAGCGCCGTAGGCACACTGCTTGGCAGTATCGCGGAGGACGATGCGGGGATGGCCGCTATCCAGCTTTTCGTAGATTTCCAGCCAGATGCCGATGGCCACCCAACTGGCCAGCGCGAAGGCGAGCATCAGGGCCTTGCGCTCGACGGTCATATAGAAGACCCAGTGCAGGCGGAGGACGGCACGGGTCTGGTAGGCGGCCTCAAACGCGATGGCGGCCAGGATGATATCCGACAGGCCGAACAAAACACGGGCTTTACGGTGCCGGCTGAACATCCGGACTCAGCATAACACGCGGCGGTGGTGCCGGCTTCTGTTTCTCAGGTCGCGGTCGCGGCCCTGTGGGTCATTGTATTTAAGATAGATAAGTCTTATATTTGCGTCAGCCGATCGCCCCGGCGAGTCTCGATCCATCCGGAGCAAAGTCCTCATGATGCGTAAACTCATGATCGCCGCAGTGGCTGTTTTCGCTTTCGCCGGCTGGGCTTCAGCCGCCGCCAAGGAAAGCACGGTCACGATCCTGACCCAAAACATGGATGCGGGCACGGACCAGAGCTATATCGTTGCCGCCGCGCAAGGCTATCTGGTCCCCGCCGAGGCTGTGGACCTCACCTACGCGGAACTTACTTTGAGCAATCTGCCCGGACGAGCGTCAGTTCTCGCCGCCAAGATTGCCGAGGCCAAACCCGATCTCGTGGCGCTCCAGGAGTGCACGCTGTGGCGGGTGGCGCCGGAGGCCGGCGCGCCGCTGGTGACGCTGTACGATCAACTGGCCCTGCTGCGAGGCGCCCTGGCAACGCTCGGCGCGCCTTATGATGTGGTAGCCATCAACACGCTCAATGAGTTCACTCTGCCGGGACAGAGCATCGCCGCGTTAAGTTTCACCGACCGCGATGTCCTGCTGGTTCGGGCCGGAGCGCGTCCGCCGGAACTGCACTTCTCCGATGTTCACACCCACATTTTCCACGCCTCCCTGCCGTTTGCCGGCCTGGTGGTCCGGGCAGGGTGGATCGAAGCGGAAGTCCATCTTCAGAACAAGCATTTCCGGCTGGCGACGACCCACCTGGAGAGTCCCGTCCCGGGTGTGCCGGAAGCCACCGAGGTTCAGGTCGCCCAAGCCAGGGAACTTCTCTACGAACTGCGCAACCTGCCGTATCCGGTAGTCATCTGCGGCGACTTCAACTCCGACGCGAATTACTCCTCCGGGCTGCCGGACTCTACGCCAACCGCAGGACTGATTGTAGCGTCCGGCTACGCTGAGGGCTGGGGCAGCCTTCACCCAGGGGACCCAGGGAATACCTGGCCGCTCTACCTGGAAGACCGGTTCCCGCCCGACTTCGGATCGTTCCCGGCGGTTCCGCCCATCGAGCGCATCGATCTGTTCTTCTCCCGCGGGGTGCTGCCGCAGAGTGTGGATCGTGTGGTACTGCCGGCAAGCGGAACTCCGCCATTCGCTTCGGACCACGCCGGGGTGATGGCGACGTTCCGGATGTGAGACGAGCCATCGGCTTCCCGTTGCGCGAGAGCAAGCCCGGCGCGGAGGCGCGGCCGGCTGTTTTGCGGAGTTCGGGAGTGGCGGTCAGGCGGCGGCGCCGGGGAGACGACTGGAGAGGGTACGCCGGTATCCGCTGCGAGTGAGGTACTCGCGGAGGAGGATGAGCTTGTTTTCGCAGTCGCATTGAGCGCGCGCGTCCGTGAAGTGGAGGCGTTGGCGGGACTGGACGGTTTCCGCGGCGCGGGCGGTGTCTTCGGAGGATTCGAGGATGCATGCGCCGACGAATTCGGCGATGAAGAGCAGTTCGTCGGCGGAGAGGCCCATCAGGAACCGGCGTGCGCGCGCGCGTCCGCTGCTTTCGGCACAGGCGGCTAGGGCCGTGACCAGAGTATTTCGTACGACCGGCTGGGGACCAACCATATCGAAGCGGTTCTGAGCCGTATTATGGCGAACTCCGCCGCCGGATCGCAAGCGTGGTCTCTGGCGCGAATCGGGAATGCCGCGCCACTAGCGCAAAGCCAACGCCAGGAGGAGCGTTCGTAGTGTCCATCCTTGGCCCTTCATCTGCAAACCGGCGTCTGATTGGCCGCGGATGGGCACAGATGCACACGGATCATTGGCCAGCCAGGTTCCGGGCACTACATCAGAAGCTCCAGGCGTGCGCCGTGGAGACTTCCTGGGCGGCGTCGCGCGACCAGATATTTTCGGCCGGTGCCGGAGCCGGCGCCGTAGGACGCACCCCTTCCCAGGCTTCGGCCAGGGTCATCAACAATCCCAGCACTTCGGCCAGCGGTGCATCGGTCTGGTGCATGTGGGCCTCCAGCAGGCGCCGCTGCATGTAGTCGTACAACTGCCCCAACCGGGAGGCGATCTCGCCGCCACGTGCGGAATCGAGCGCGGCCGTCAGTTCGATGAGGATCGCGCAGGCCTTGTTCACCGCCTGCGACCGTTCGGCGATCGCGCCCTGCTCCAGACGATAGCGGGCGTCGCGGACGGCCTGGATGCAGGCCTGGTATAACAGGTTCACCAACTCAACCGGATCCGCCGACAGGACCCTGCTCTCCAAGTACGCGTCATGCCCGTTGTTCCACATGGTGTGCTCCCACAGACACTTATCGTCGCGCCCCAGGCAATCTTTACGGGCCGGCCATCGCGAACCCAAAACGCGGTCATCCGCGTTTGAGGTCCTGCGACAAACGCAGCACATATTCCGGCGGAATCTGCTGTACCACCTCGCTGGTGCGGCGGTTGACGAGCCGCACCACCATGCGCTGCGTCTGCGGGTCGCGTTGAAACCGCAATTCGTTTTCTTCCCCGAACATCTC
>JAFDVU010000201.1 GCA_018268835.1 Acidobacteriota bacterium
CGCCTCGAGGAAGCCTTTGAGGCGGTGGTGCTGGACAATCCGCTGCCGGCTTCCACCGGCCGGGTGTGCCAGCACCCGTGCGAACACCGGTGCCGGCGCCGCTCGCTGGATACGGCGGTCAACATGCGGGATGTCCACCGGGTGATCGCGGACACGTTCTACCTGTCCCCGCGGTTCGACGAACTGGCGGCGCGCGTGGTGGCTCACAAACTGCCCGCGACGGAACGTAAGGTGGCAGTGGTCGGCGGCGGCCCCACGGGACTGGCCGCGGCCTTCTACCTGGCGCTGCTGGGCCACGAGGTCACGGTTTACGAATCCAACGCCGAGCCGGGCGGCATGTTGCGCTACGCGCTGCCGGAATACCGCCTGCCGCGCGAAGTGGTACGGCGCGAGGTGGAACTGATCCGGCGGATGGGGGTGGAGTTCGTGTGCAACACGGCGGTGGGCACGGACATTTCCCTGAACGACCTGGACAATCAATTCAACGCGGTATTCCTAGCCATCGGTACGTGGAAAGAAGCCTGGGTGTATCTGCCCGGGACGGAGCTTAAGGGCGTGATGCCGGCCCTGCTCTTCCTCGAAGCGGTGGCGAAGGGCGAAGCGGTGCGGCTGGGCCGAAAGGTCGCGATCATTGGCGGTGGCAACGCGGCCATCGACTCGGCTCGCACCGCTCTTCGTATGGGCAGCGACGTGACCGTGATCTACCGGCGCGAACGCAAGGACATGCCCGCCATCCGCGAAGAGACCGAGGCGGCCGAAGCCGAGGGCGCGAAGTTCATGTTCCTGGCCACGCCGCACCGCATCGTGGGCGACGAGTCCGGAAACGTGAAGAACATCGAGGTGGTGAAGACCAGGCTGGGCGAATTCGATAAATCGGGCCGCCGCCGTCCGGTCTCGACCAACGAGATCCGGCGGCTGGAATGCGACACCGTGATCCTGGCGGTGGGGGAAGCGGTGGACCTGGATTTCGTGCGTGCCAACGGCTTGCGCATCACCGAGGCGGGGACGCTCGAAGTGGATCGCTACTCGCTGGAGACCAGCCGCGGCAAGTTCTACGCGGGCGGCGACGTCATCAGCGGCGCCTCCAACGTATCCAACGCGATGGGCTACGGGAAGAAGGCGGCGCGTAACATCGACCAGCGGCTGATGGGTAGCTACCGGTGGAACCTGATCGACGCCGGCGTTGCTTACGGCCAAACTCCTCCCGAGGAACCAAGCACGGCGCCGCGCCACAAGTTGCGCGAATTGCCGCCACGGGAGCGCGTGGAGCATTTCGAGGAGGCGACGATTTCGCCGACGCCAGAGGAAACGCTGGCCGAGGCGGGCCGCTGCCTGCGCTGCGACATCAAGGACCACCACTAGGAAACAGCCATGCCGGAAAATCTTTCGATTCGTATCGATGGGGAATACGTGCCCGCGGAGGCGGGCCAGACCATTCTTGAAGTCGCCCGCGCCGCCGGGAAATACATCCCCACGCTGTGCTGGCTGGAGAACATCACGCCGGTGGGCGCCTGCCGCCTGTGCATCGTGGAAGTGGCGGGGGTGGGACGGCTGCTACCCGCCTGCACCACGCCGGTGCAGGACGGTATGAGCGTGACCACCAATTCGGAGAAGCTGCTGCGCTACCGGCGCATCGCCATCGAATTCCTGCTGGCGGAGCGCAATCACCAGTGCGCGGTGTGCGTCTCCAACAACCACTGCGAGTTGCAGGCGATGGCGCAGAAACTGGGGGTGACCCACTCGCGGTACGCCTACGGCTATCCGCGGCTGCCGGTGGATCTCTCGCACGAGCGCTATGTGCTGGACCACAACCGCTGCATCCTGTGCACGCGCTGCGTGCGGGTGTGCGCGGAAGTGGAAGGCGCGCACGTGTGGGACGTGGCTTCGCGCGGCACGCGCAGCATGATCGTGTGCGACATGAACCATCCGTGGGGCGAGGCGCAGACCTGCACCAACTGCGGCAAATGCGTGCAGGTGTGCCCGACCGGCGCGATGGCCGAAAAAGGCTACGCGGTGGAAGAGATGTCCAAGCGCGGCGCCAACGTGACCCGCCTGGTGCGGCTGGGAGGAAGGTTATGAGGAAGGCGAGACTCGCCACGGTGTGGCTGGACGGCTGCTCCGGCTGCCACATGTCGCTGCTCGATCTCGACGAGGTGATCCTCGAAGTGGCCAAGCGCGTGGAGGTGGTCTACGGGCCGCTGGTGGACGCGCAGGAGTTCCCCAAAAGCGTCGATGTCACGCTGGTGGAGGGCGCGGTCAGTTCGCAGGACGACCTGGACCTGATCCACACGATCCGCAAACGGAGCAAGATCGTGGTCGCGCTGGGCGATTGCGCGGTGAGCGGCAACGTGCCGGCGATGCGCAATCCGCATCCGGCGCGCAAGCTGCTGGAGCGGATCTACATCGAAGGGGCCGAGGGCAACCGCTGCGTACCCACCGACGGCGTGCCCGCGCTCCTGCGGCAGGCGGTGCCGGTGCAGGAGGTGGTGAAGGTGGACCTGCACGTACCGGGCTGCCCGCCGCCGCCGCGGGCGATCGGCTACGTGCTCATGGAACTGATCGAGGGCCGCATCCCGGACCTCGGCACGAAGGTGAAATTCGGATAGGGAAAACCATGAAAAAACTCGTCATCCATCCCGTTACCCGCATCGAAGGCCACGCCAAGATCGACGTGTACCTGGACGACGCCGGACACGTCGCGGACACGCACTTCCACGTGACGCAGGTGCGCGGCTTCGAGAAATTCACGGAGGGCCGGCCCTATTACGAAATGCCGGGGATCACGGCGCGCGTGTGCGGCATCTGCCCGATCAGCCACCAACTGGCTTCGGCGAAGACGTGCGACGCGATCATGGCGGTGAGCCCGCCGCCGGCGGCGGTGAAATTGCGCGAACTGGTGCACGCGGCGCAGTTCGTGCAGAGCCACGCGCTCAGCTTCTTCCACCTCTCGGCGCCGGACCTGCTGCTGGGGTTCGACAGCGATCCGGCGCGGCGCAACATCTTCGGGATCATCGAAGAGAATCCCGAACTTGCCAAGGCCGGGATCGGGCTGCGCAAGTTCGGACAAGACCTGATCGAAGGCCTGGCGCAGGAGCGGGTGCATCCGGGGTGGATCGTCCCCGGGGGCGTCAACGCTCCGCTCAAGCCAGAGGTTCGCGACAGGACGCTCGCGGCGCTGCCGGCGGCGCGCGCCGCGGCCGATCGCGCGCTAGAGACGCTGAAGGGCGCGCTCGACAGTTTCAGCGAGGAGATCGCGCACTTCGGCAGCGGCCCCACGATGTACGCCGGGCTGACCAATGAGAGCGGCGAGCCGGACTGGTACGACGGACTGTTGCAGTTCCGCGACGCCTCCGGCGGACTGGTCGCCGCCGACGTGCGGGCGTGCGATTACCCTGAGTTCATCGGGGAAGCGGCGGTGCGCCGTTCCTATATGAAGGCGCCGTACTTCAAGCCGCGCGGCTATCCGGGCGGCGTCTACCGCGTGGGACCGCTGGCGCGGGTGAACGTGGCGCAGGGCTTCGGCACGCCCGCGGCGGACCGCGAACTGGCCGAATACCGGCAGCGGTTCGGGGAATGCCCGCAGAGTTCGTTCCTCTTCCACTACGCGCGGCTGCTCGAACTCATCCACGGGATCGAGAAAATCGAGCGCATCCTGGAGCCGGCGACCATTCTGAGCAAGCACGTGCGCGCGCGCGCCGGCGTCAATGCGCTCGAAGGCATGGGGATGATCGAAGCCCCGCGCGGCATCCTGATCCACCATTACAAAGTGGATGAATCCGGCGCCATCCGCTGGGCCAACCTGATCGTCGCCACCGGCCACAACAACCTGGCGATGGATCACGATATCGGCGAAGTGGCCCGTCACTTCGTGGACGGCAACAACTTCAAGGAGGGCATGCTCAACCGCGTCTCCGCGCTGGTGCGGGCGTACGACCCGTGCCTGAGTTGCTCGACCCATGCCAACGGAATGCCGGCGGTGACGATCGCGCTGCGTTCGAGCGACGGCGAGCTGATTAAAATGGTGGATTGACCCCACTCATCGAACTCCACAATGTCACCGTCCAGCGCGAAGAGCGTGTCGCGCTGGACGGCGTGACGCTCTCCATCGCGCAGGGCGAGCATGCCGCCATCATCGGGCCCAACGGGTCCGGCAAATCGACGCTGATCAAGCTGATTTCGCGCGAGCTCTATCCGGTGCTCAAGGAGCAGCCGTGGAGCATGCGCATCCTCGGGGAGGAGCGCTGGCGGCTGTTCGACCTGCGCAACCAGCTTGGGATCGTGTCCAACGACTGGATGCAGATGTGCACCTGCGCATTTTCGGCGCACGAGATCGTGCTCAGCGGGTTCTTCGGCAGCGTGGGCGTGTGGCCGTATCACGAGGTCACGCCGGCGATGGAGGAGAAGACGCGCGAGGTGATGGACCTGCTGGAAATCTCGCACCTGGCGGAGCGCAACACGGTGGAGCTTTCCAGCGGCGAGGCGCGGCGGATTCTGGTTGCGCGCGCGCTGGTGCACGATCCGAGGGCGCTGATCCTCGACGAGCCGAGCAACAGCCTGGACCTGCACGCCACGCACGAATTGCGGGAGGTGCTGCGGAAACTGGCCGCGCGCGGGATCACGATCCTGATGGTGACGCATCACCTGCCGGACATCATTCCGGAGATGCGGCGGGTGGTGCTGATCCGCGACGGCCGGGTGTACCGGGACGGCGCCAAGGAAGAGATTCTGAATTCGGCGACGCTGAGCGGGCTGTTCGGGATTCCGGTGGAAGTCATCGAGCGCGGCGGGTATTACCACGTGCTGTAGCGCGGAAGACTTCGATCAGGCGAGGAGAGGGAGCGCGGGAGCTTCGCGAAGGCCCGCGGCGGTGACGGCGCCGATCTTCAGATCCACGATGCGGTTGGGCTCGCGCGGCACGGCCATTTCGACCTTGAGATAGTTTTCCGTGAGCGCGATGCCGTTTTCATCGAGCGTGACGGCCGACAGCGTCCGCCCGACCATGCTCTCGCGGAAGGCGCGATTCCTGGCGGCGGCGAGTTCGCGCAGCACGCGATTGCGCTCCTTGCGCACCGGCACCGGCACCTGCTGCGCGGAGTCGGCGGCGGGCGTTCCTGGACGCTCCGAGTAGGTGAAGACGTGCAGGTAGGTGAACGGCATTTCCTGGATGAAGCGGCGGTTCTCCTCGAACTCCTCGTCGGTTTCGCCGGGGAAGCCGACCATGACGTCGGCGCCGATGGACGCATCCGGCATCAGCGCGCGCGCCTTCATCACGCGGTCGGCGTAGTGCCGGGGGCGGTACTTGCGGTGCATGCGGCGCAGCACGCGGTCGCTACCGCTTTGTAGCGGCGCATGGACGTGGCGGGCGATCCGTCCGGAGCCGGCCATCAGGTGCAGCAGGTCGTCGGAGAAATCCATCGGCTCGACGGAGCTGAGCCGCAGGCGTTCGACGCCGGTTTCGGCGAGGAGGCGGCGCAACAGGTCCGCGAGGCGCATCGTGCTCCCGGGTTCCCTGCCCCAGCGTCCGAGGTTGATGCCGCTGAGCACGATTTCGCGATAGCGCGCAGCGAGCGCGCGCACCTGCCCGATCACCTGCTCCGGCGTCGCGCTGCGGCTGCGCCCGCGCACGAACGGGATGATGCAGAAGGAGCAGCGATTGTTGCAGCCGTCCTGGATCTTGAGGTTGGGGCGGGTACGGTCGCCGGCGGCGTCTTCAACTGGTGCGGAGAGGAAATCGCGCTGCGCGAAGATATCGCCCACCAGGACGTTGCCGTGATACGGCGCGGCGGTGACCAGTTCGGCGATCTCGGTCTTGTGCGAGTTGCCCACCACCCATTCGACGCCGGGCATGGCGGCGAGTTCGTGGGGCGCGCGCTGCGCGTAGCAGCCGGTGACGAGGATGCGCGCCAGCGGATTTTCGCGATGCACGCGCCGGATGGTCTGGCGCACGTCGTCATCCGCGGACGAGGTGACGGTGCAGGTGTTGAGCACGACCAAATCGGCGGCGGAGCGTTCTCCGCTGGCTTCCAGGCCCTTGCCGGCCAGCAGGGATTCGAGCGCGGCGCCGTCGGCCTGAGTCGCGCGGCAGCCAAAATTTTGGACGAAGAACTTATCCACTACCTTCCAGGATAGCAGCGCGGCTCACTGGATCTCGAAATCCTGGGACTGCGCGGCGACACGGTACTTGTCCTTGGCCAGCTTGTCGGTGACCACAACCTGAAGCACGTACTCCCCCGGGGAGATGCGGCCGAGTTGCATGCGCCCGCCGCCCAGAAGGCGCTTGGGATCGGCCTTCGGATCGGTCTGCATGTCCACCGGCTTGCCGGTGTACACTACCTGGCCATCGCGGAAGATGCGGGTTTGCACTTCGAGTTCGGGCTTATGCTCCGAATCCACGCGGGCATTGAGAATCTGGTAGCCATAGGAGATTGCCGCCCCCGACTTGAAAATTCGGACTGCGGGGGTTCCGTTGGGGTCGTCCTCCTCGACCTGTCCTTCCTGGTGCGCGAGACCGTCCGCCGCTTTGGGAGTGCGGGGCGTGCTGTCGGCCGCGAGCACGAGTCCGGACAGCGTCAAGCGGCCCTTGCTCACGTCAGGCACGTCGATAAACTGGGTGGCGCTGCCGACCTCCTCTGTCGTGGCATCGCGCAGCACCACACGCATCTGGTACGGTCCCGGTTTCTTCACCGGCACGTGGAGCGAGTACACGATCCCCTTGGCCAGCGCGTTCTGGTAGGTCTTGCCCTTCATCCGCATGGTCCAGGTCCGGTCGGTGGCGTCCACCTGCTGGCCCTCAGCGCCAAAGGTGATGGCCACGGTGTCGATCACCGCCTTGTGCCAGTCGTCGGGCTCGTCGATGAACTTCAGTTCGCGCGGATCGAAGTGCAGGAGCGCGTTGATGACCGCGCCCTTGGCCGGAGTCTGGGTGTAGATGGTGGTCAGCTTCAGATGCAGGTCGCCGGTGGAGAAGGGCGAGAATAGGGCGTGGGCGATCTCCGCCTGGCGGGTGTGAGCCACGGGAGCGATTGCCCGGTCGCTGGTGCCGAAGAATCCCTTGCGCGAGCGAACCTGAAGTCCGGGACGCTTCACCCGCACCTGCAGGTTATGGAATTTGGGGCGGCCGGTCTTCTCGTCGAAGGTGGCGGCGGCCGGATGATAGCCGATCAGGTAGTAGCCGTCGCCATCCTCCACCACCTGGCGGAGCGCGCCGTCGATATCGTTGGTGTTCTGCATGAACAGCCCGCCGGTGTCGTGCGCCAGCATGACCATGCCGTCCTGCGAGTCGAACATCTGCCGCGAGCGCTCCATGGGTACGCGCGCCAGTTGTCGCGGGCCCATGCCGGCGGTGTTGTCCGCCGCGGTCAATCCGGTATAGACGAGGCCGCGCGGGTCGATGCTGTAGATCACGACCGAGCTGCGGTTGGCGGCGTCGATCAGCCGCTGCACTTCTTCCATCACCAGATCGTTGGGGCCGTCGCTGTACAGGAGCCGGAGGTTTTCGCTGAACAGCACCACGCTCTTGCGGCCGGGGATTTCGCGCAAGCCGTCCACCACGTAACGGATCGCGCCGAGGCTGCCGACGCTGAAGATGCGCTCGCGCTCTTCGTCGGGGATCGTGGTGTCGATTCCGGCAGCGGCGGCGGCGCCCCCCAGCGGCGCGAAACTGGAGATGCCGACGCGTCCCAGCGAGTTGTAACGCACGCGATCGATGGCGGCGTAGAGCACGCGTTTATCGTTGGTGAACTGTTGCAGGGCCCCCATGCCGGCGCTGGTGCGGATGACCGCGACCACGTCGCCCTGCTGCATGTCGTTATCCACCCACTTCTTCATGGCCTGGCGCACGCGCACGACGCTTTCGAAGGAGAGGCCGAGATCGTCCACCACCAGGGCGATGGCGCGGCGTACCTGCCGCGTCTTGAGCCGCATCGCGGGCGGAGGCGGCGCCGCCGGCATGCCTTTGCGCGCGGACGCCTTTGCGACCTGGGTGGCAGTCAACGGCGCCCTGGTCGAGATATAAGAAAAGTTAGTGATGGACTGCGGCTTACCATCCTGTAAGATGACAAAGTCCTGCTTACGGAGGTCAGTTACCGGTTTGCCCTTGGAGTCGGTCACCACCGCGTCCACCTGAACCAGATTCACGTTGATGCGGATGACGGTCTCTGGAAGAGGCTGTTGGGAGGACGAGGGCGGGGTCTGTGCGCCGGCCAGAGCCAGCGTCAACGTTACAGCGGTCCATCGGGCGATCGACATAGGACAAAAAGAGGCCTCTACTGTCACTATACCGGGGCAGATCGGAAAGTTGCGCGTTTACAGGACTTTACGCGCCTGGGGATCACAACGCCCGGGAAATGATTTCGTGGAGGTCCTCGCGGGACAGCGCGACCGGATTGCCTTTCATGCTGCTGGCTTGCGCCGCCTTTTCGACGAGGACCGTAAGGTCTCCCTCCTTCACACCGTAACTACGCAGGGGAGGGATTTCCAGTTTCCGGCAGAGTACCGCTATCCATGCGACACCATCGGCGGCGGAGGCATTCGGGCTGCCGGTGACGAGGCGAGCGACTTCGTCGAAGCGGGTGCGATCTTTTACGGCGCGCAGGTTCACTTCCATGGCGTGCGGCAGCAGGGCGGCGCAGACCGCGCCGTGGGGCGCGGGGAACATGCCGCCGATGGGAGCGGCGAAGCCGTGGACAGCGCCGAGCGCGGCGTTGGCGAGCGCCATGCCGCCGAGCAGGCTGGCGAAGCTCATGGCGGAGCGCGCTTCGCGGGAGGCGGGATCGTCCCACAGCCGCGGCAGCGCGCTCGCGGCGCGGCGGATGCCTTCCACGCAGAGCGCGTCGGTCATGGGATTGGCTTTCACGCTCAGGTACGGCTCGATCAACTGGGTGAGGGCGTCGAGCCCGGTGGATGCGGTGAGATTGGGCGGCAACCCGAGGGTAAGTTCGGGATCGACCACGGCGAGGCGCGGCAGCATGGAGGCGCTGCGCATGCTCGCCTTCACGTGATGCTCAGGCGAGCCGAGCACGCTGTTGCGGGTGACCTCGCTGCCGGTGCCGGCGGTGGTCGGGATGGCGATGCAGGGGACGGCCGGAGTGGGGAGCGGTTGTGCGCGGCCGATGACTTCGAGGTAGTCCATGGGATCGCCCGGGTTGGCGATGAGGGCGGCGACCGCCTTGCCGGCGTCGAGCACACTGCCGCCGCCTATGGCGACCACGAGTTCGGCGTCGCGCGGCGCGGAGCGGATCAAGTCCACCGTAGGCTCGCCCGGCACGGCGAATTCGCGGCACTCCACACCAGCAGCTTCGAGCGCGGCACGCAGGGGCGCGGCACGGTCCGGCACGGCGCCGCGCACCAGGATGGCGCGTTTTCCGAAAGCGCGCGCGGCGGCCGGCACCTGGCTCACCACACCTTCCCCGAAGAGGATGCGCTGGGCGGTGGCAAAGTCGAATCGCATTTCTTCTGAATAGCACGAGGACACGACCGGACGGGCGCAGCGGCCGGTGAACTATGATAAGGATTCGTGAACCTGCTCATCCCGAATCTCGGCTCCACCTCGCTCAAGTACCAGATCCTGGAGATGCCGTCGGAGACGGCGATCGCCAAGGGACGCCTGGAACGCGTCACGGACTATCGCGAGGCCATCGCGCAGATCTCGACCGCGGGCACCGCGATCGACGGTATCGCGCTGAAGGCGGTCCACGCCGGACCGGACTACCGCGGCACGTTCGTGGTGGACGCGAAGGTGGTGGCCGCGTTGCGCCAGTTTCTGCCCGCGGCGCCGGCGCATAACGCGATTTACCTGACGGCGATCGAGGCCTTTCAGGAGGCGATGCCGGGGGTGCCGATCGTGGCCGCGTTCGAGCCGGAATTCCACCACACGATGCCGGAGCACGCACGACTCTACGGCGTGCCGGGCGCGTGGCTGGAAGAGGGCGTGGCCAAGTACGGCTTTCACGGCGCGTCGCACGAGTACATCGCCGGCCGGGTGGCCGAGATGCTGGGGCGCGAGACCAGATTGGTGAGTTGCCACCTGGGCGGCAGTTCGTCGATGTGCGCGATCGATCGCGGTAAGTCCGTGGATACGACCATGGGGTTCTCACCGCAATCGGGGCTGGAAAACGCGACGCGGCACGGCGACCTGGACGTGTTCGCGGTGCTCTACATGATGGAGCGGCACGGGTGGAGCATCGAGGAGGTGCGCCGGCAACTGGCCAAGGGAGGCGGACTGGCGGGACTCTCCGGCGTGGCGGGCGGCGACGTGCGCGACCTGGAGACGGCGGCGGCGGCGGGCAACCGCAACGCGGCGCTCGCGCTGGACGTGTTCGTGTACGAAGTGAAGAAGACGATCGGCGCGTTCGCGGCGGCGATGGGCGGGCTGGATGCCGTGGCCTTCACGGGCGGGATCGGCGAAAACTCCGCACGGCTGCGCGAAGCCTGCTGCGCGGGGCTGGGCTTCCTCGGAATCGAAATCGACCCAGCCGCGAACGGCACGGGAGCGGGCGACCGCATCGTGTCGGCGGCAAATTCGCCGGTCACGGTGCTGGCGCTGGCGACCAACGAAGAGTTGGTGGTCGCGCGGCGCGCGTATCGCTGCCTGACGCGGTAACGGGAACCGGGTGGAGGGAATCCCGGACGCGGGGAGCGGGAGCGGCCGTCACGGCTTCCACACCTGCACACCGTCGGCGTACACCACGGGGATGTAGCCCTGCCGCGGAGCGTATGGCGAGTAGGGATCCGCGAACAGGCCCGCCTCCACCAACTTCCGATTGGCGATTCCGAAGAGGTAGTGCCAAAGCTGGTCGAAGGCGACGGGGAAAGGGACGCGATTTCTTACCGGGGAGATATCGCGCATCGCGGAGCGGAACTCCGCGTAGTCTTTATCGAACCATCCGGCGATGGCCTCCAGCCCGATGGTCCGCAAGCCGGCGATCATGTTCCGATCGCGCAGTGCAAGCACGGGAATCGCCGCGCGGTATCGCTCGCCCTCCCGGCGCACGTATCCGATGGCCGACAGCCCCTCCAGCAGGCCGTCGGCCGCCTGGAGTGAAGTTTTCGCCACCTCCGCCAGCCGGTCCGCCGGGAGAGGACCGCCCCGCAAGGCCAGCATCATCGCGCCCGTCTGCTCTGCCAACTCCGATACCGCCGTATTCCGCAGCGCGGGAGGGCCGCCGCGGCGCATGGTCTCAAAACCGGCTCGCGGGCTGAAGTGGTCGCCGAAGGTAGTGAACCCGAACCTTCCGTATGAAGCGTTATTGCTGCCCCAGTAGACCTGCTTCAGGGGTGGGCCACCGCGCTCTTCGGCCATGAAAAAGAATTGGCCGGCTTTCCGTTTCGGCGTGGTGGCGCGGTACCCTTTGCGCGTTGCGTAATTGAGCCCGTCCCAATCGAGCGAAAAGCAGCCCAGCACGATGAAGGCGACCGCCCCGCGTTCCACGCCCTCCAGGTCGTACGAGCGCAGCAGCGTTTCGATCGCGGAGCGGCGCGCGAGAACAGCGTCGGCCAGGCGCTGCGAGTGGACCGCGGCGGCGCGCACGATCGCCTCCTGGTCGGCGCGGGTCAGCAGACCGAAGTTCAGCCAGTACTGCCCGTTCTCCACCCGCAGCGATCCGTTCGAGAGCATGTCCGCCAGCGATATGCCGGAACCGCGCAAGGCGGCTTCCACGTACAGCCGGTCGCGCGGCGAAGCGGCCACGTCAAGCAGTAACTGCTGCACCTCCGCGTGTTGCATCGCGTAGGTGGCGTTCTCCGCGGGCGAAGATGAATTCGACGATCCGGTGATGCTGTAGTTGAGCAGGCTCTCGCGCCCTTGCGCTCCGGCGGCAATGCCGACTGCCAGCAGGCCGCATCCGACTTTCCATCTCATGGCAACTCCATGTCCGCTACTCTACAAACGTACCTGAAACTCCGGAGGTTGCGAGCGGGCGATCGCCGGGTTTGCACTATACACTGGACACGAAGGCGCTCGACGAAAGAGAACTCGGATGGCAGCGGGCCCATTGAAACGAATCGGACTCCCGGCGCTGTACTTCTGCGCGATTTGCGCCGCGCAGCCGCCGAAGTTCGACGTCGTCTCCATTCGCGTGGTGCCGCCGAACACGCCGCCCACGATGCGGGAGATCGGTTTCACGCCCGTGCTGCCGGGCGGAAGGTACCTCGATTCGCGGGCGAGCCTCTTTTTCATGATCGCGTTCGCCTACGACGTAAAGAACCCGTCCCTGCAGCTTACGGGGCTGCCGAAGTGGGCGGAGAGCCAATCCTTCGCAGTAGCCGCCAAGCCGGCAGAGGGATTCCCCGCGCTGCCGCCGGCGGAGAACCGCGAGCGCGTGCGGCTCATGGTGCGGGCGATGCTCGCCGAGCGCTTTTCGCTGCGCCTGCACACCGAGACGCGGCAGGAGGCGATGTTCAGCCTCGAAGTCGCCAAGGGCGGAGTAAAGATGAAGGAATCGGCGCCGCCCGTGCCGCCTGCCAGAGAAGCTCCGGTGGGCGCGGCGATGGACAATTCCAGCGGCCGGATGATCGGAGAGAGATCGACCATGGCCGGACTGGCCGGCGCGCTGGTGATTTTCCTGAAGCGCCCTGTGATCGACAGGACGGGACTCACGGGCTATTACGATTTCGACGTGAAGTGGAGATCTCCGGAAACACCGGACGGGCAACCTCCCTCGCGAGGATTCGATACGGAAGGCGCCGGGCTGCTGATTTCGAATTTGCAGAGCCAACTGGGGCTGCGTCTCCGGAAGATCCGCGGTCCGGTGGAATATTGGGTAGTGGATCAGGTGAAGCCGCCCACGGAAAACTGAAGGCGCCGCTTCAAAACCCGGCAGCGAGGCTCGGGCATCTCCCGGAGGCCGGATGCGCCGCCGTGCGAATCCACCCGCTGCCGCAATCAGTAGTGTGCGGATCCACCCGCACGGCCGCCGCGCGGCCGTAACTCTCCCGGCACGTCGGGCACTATGCTGTTGCGTGAATGATGCCGCCGATCACCACAGTCGCGTCCCCCATGGTGCTGTTGCTGGCGACCCTCGGGGTATGGCGCGTCACTCA
>JAFDVU010000202.1 GCA_018268835.1 Acidobacteriota bacterium
GGCGTGCCAGCGTAGATTCCGGTTCGATCCAAAGGTCGGCCGGAGGCCGACGGTAGCCATGGCGCGGCGCGGGGCGGCGGTCCGGAGGAGAACGCGCTAGCGGGCGGTCAGGGCGTCGCGGGCCTGGAGCGCGCGATCGAGCGCCGTTTGCGGGTCCGGACCGAGGGCGGTGATGTGTCCCATCTTGCGGCCGGGGCGAGGCTCGCTCTTGCCGTAGAGGTGCAGTTTCACGCCGGGGAGGGCGCAGGCGGCGGCCCAGTCCGGGGCGGAGCCGTTCCAGAGATCGCCGAGCAGGTTGACCATCGCCGCCGGGCGCACCTGTTCGGTGGAACCGAGCGGCAGCCCGCAGACGGCGCGCAACTGCTGTTCGAACTGGCTGGTGACGCAGGCGTCGATGGTGAAGTGGCCGGAGTTGTGCGGGCGCGGCGCGAGCTCGTTGACGATCAGGCCGCCGTCGCGGCGCACGAAGAACTCCACCGCGAGTACGCCGGCCACCTCCAGTTTCTCCATGATCGCGCGCGCGATTTCGACCGCCTCGGGGGCGTGGGGGGCGGGCGCGATGGTCGAGTCCAGGATGTGATGGCGGTGGCGGTTTTCGACCACACCGTAGTGCGCGAACGAGCCGTCCGCGCCGCGTGCCGCCACTACCGAGACTTCGCAGGCGAAATCGATGAAGCCTTCCAGCACGGCCTCGCAGCTTCCGATTTTCCGGTACGCCGAGTCGGCATCCTCGGGGTGGCGGATCATGGCCTGGCCGTGCCCGTCGTAGCCGAAGCCGGCGGTCTTGAGCACCGCGGGACAGCCGATCGCGGCCACCGCCTGCTGCAGCTCCGCGTGATTGCGCACCACGCGGAAGGGCGCCACGGGAAACCCGGCATCGCGCAGGAAGGTCTTCTCGCGGACGCGGTGCTGCGCGACGTGCAGCACGTTGCCGGCGGGGCGGACGGGCGCAAAGCGCTCCACCTCCGCCGCCGTCGCCGCGGGGACGTTCTCGAATTCGAAGGTGACCACGTCCACGCGGCGGGCAAAGTCGCGCACGGCGTCGAGATCGTGGTAGCCCGCGGTGATCTCGCAATCGGAGATCTGTCCGGCGGGCGTATCGGTGTCGGGCGAGAGTGTATGGACGCGGTATCCCAGGCGGCGGGCGCTGATGGCGAACATGCGGCCGAGCTGCCCGCTGCCGAGGATGCCGATGGTGGCTCCGGGGAGGACCGCCTTCACAGCTTCTCCGCCAGCACGCGTTCGGCCTGCTCGCGGCGGAATTCGCGGAGCTTGCCGCGCAGTTCCGGCCGCGTGTTGCCGAGGATGGCGATGGCGAGCAGCGCGGCGTTGATCGCGCCCGCCTTGCCGATGGCCAGCGTGCCCACCGGGATGCCGCCCGGCATCTGCACGATGGAGAGCAGCGAATCCATGCCCTTGAGCGCGTGCGATTCCACGGGGACGCCGAGCACGGGCACCAGCGTCTGGGCGGCGATCATCCCGGGCAGGTGGGCGGCGCCGCCGGCTCCGGCGACGATCACTTCGAGGCCGCGCTCTTCCGCGGTGCGCGCGTACTCGCCCATCCATTCCGGGGTGCGGTGGGCGGAGACCACACGCGCTTCGTGGGCTACTCCGAAGCGCTCCAGGGTCTCCGCGGCGTGCCGCATTGTTTCCCAGTCCGAGCGGCTGCCCATGACAATGCCGACCACGCTCACTGCCCCTGACCCAGGCTGAAGCCGGGAACGCCGTCGAAGGTGCAGAGGTTCTCGGTCTTGATGAAGTCGAAGCCGGCGGTGGCGGCGCGGTCGAGCAGATCGACCAGGTCGCGATGCGCGGTCTCGCCTTCCCTCGCGGTGAACCGGCAGCGCCAGTGGTCGGTGCAGAAGGTTTCGGGCGCGCCCTGCGGCCACACTTTCACGCCGCGGTTGGTGATCATGGTGAGGCCGAGCTTCTCGGTCTCGATGGCGCGCAGCAGTTCGGCGAGTTGCTCCGGGCGGCCGTGGTTCCAGTCCAGGAAGAGGTCCACGCCGACGACTTTCTTCTCCGCGGCGGGACGCGGCTTGAAGGTGGTGGGGATGGGCTGCGCGGCGTCGTCGTACTTCACCGGGCGCAGCTTTTGCGGCTCGCTCCCCATGCGCTCGATGACCGCGGCCGTGAATTCCGTGGTGCCCACCTGGCGGACGCTGACGCCTTCTTCGAAGATATCGGACGTGTGGATGCCCTCTTCGAGCGCGCAGAGCAGCGCGTTGTGCAGGCGCGCCGCGGCCTCGCCCTGCCCGACATGCACCAGCATCATCGCGGCCGCGAGCAGCAGGCCCGAGGGGTTGGCCAGGTTCTGGCCGGCGATGGCCGGGGCGGAGCCGTGAATGGCTTCGAACATGGCCACGTGTTCGCCGATGTTGGCCGATCCGGCAAGCCCGACCGATCCGGCGATCTCGGCCGCTACGTCGCTGATCACGTCGCCGTAGAGGTTCGGGGTCACGATGACGTCGAACTGTTCCGGCGCATCGGCGAGCCGCGCGGTGCCGATATCGACGATCATGTGGTCGCTGGCGAGGTCCGGATACTCGACCGCGATCTCATCGAAGACCTTGTGGAAGAGGCCGTCGGTGAGCTTCATGATGTTGTCCTTCGTGAAGCAGGTCACCTTGCGGCGGCCGTTGCGGCGGGCGTATTCGAAGGCGTAGCGGACGATCTTCTCGCAGCCGGGACGCGTGATGAGCTTCAGGCACTGCACCACCTGGTCGGTCTGCCGGTGCTCGATGCCGGCGTAGAGGTCCTCTTCGTTCTCGCGGATCACGACCACGTCCATGCCCGGGTGCCGGGTGGCGATGAACGGGTGATAGCTCACGCAGGGGCGGACGTTGGCATACAATCCCAGGGTCTTGCGGATGGTGACATTCAGGCTCTTGTAGCCGCCGCCTTGCGGGGTAGTGATGGGAGCCTTGAGGAAGACCCTGGTTCGCCGTAGCGAATCCCACGCCGAAGGCTCGATTCCCGATGAGAACCCGCGGCGGTAGACGCCTTCGCCGATCTCAATAGTTTCGATATCGAGGCGCGCGCCCGAAGCTTCCAGGACCGCCAGCGTCGCCCGCATGATTTCCGGACCGATGCCGTCGCCGTGCGCGACCGTGATTGGTGTGGTTTGTGCCATGACTCAATCATACGACTTTTGTGTCGTGTATTGCAAATCGTACTTTATAGTTCGTATAATCATTTTGCCGATGGAGCGCTGGACTTTCCTGACCAATCACGCCCACGTGCTGCTGTCGATCGCAGCCGACCCCGGCATCCGGCTGCGCGACGTCGCGGCGCGGGTGGGGGTCACGGAGCGGGCCGCGCAGCGCATAGTGGCGGACCTGCTGGCCGAGGGGTACCTGACCGCCGAAAAGGCCGGGCGCCGCAACCATTACGAGGTGCATAAGGGACTGCCGCTGCGCCACCCGGTGGAGCAGCATGCCGAAGTCGGCGCGCTGCTGCGCCTGCTGGGCGCGAAACACCGGCGCGGAGCGCGTGCCCTATGATGGAGGTTTGCCCGCGCCGCATCACATTCTTGCCGAGACCATCCACTTTGTAGAGCGCCATGGTTACGCTCTGCTGTTCGGCTGGGTGCTGGCCGAGCAGGGCGCGGTACCGCTGCCTTCGATTCCGGTGCTGGTGGCGGCGGGGTGGCTGGCGCGGACCGGCAGATTGCAGGCGGGCGTCGCCGCGGCGTGTTGCGTGACGGCCGCGCTGCTGGCGGATTCGCTGTGGTTCTGCCTGGGGCGGCGGCGCGGCCCGGGGGTGCTGCGCTGGATCTGCCGGATCTCGCTCGAACCGGATTCCTGCGTGCGCCGCACGGAGGATGCGTTCCTGCGCTACGGCATGCGCAGCCTGCTGGTGTCGAAGTTCGTGCCCGGGCTGAACGCCGTGGCCGCGCCGCTGGCGGGGAGTTCCGGTGCCTCAATTGGGCGATTCCTGCTCTACGATGCCGCCGGCGCGATACTCTGGTGCGGCGCCTATCTCGCGCTGGGCTACGTGTTCGGCGAGCAACTGGAGCCCGCGCTCCAGTGGGTGGCGGGAGCCGGGTCGTGGCTGCTGGCGCTGCTGGCCGTGGTGCCGGGGCTGTGGATCGGGTGGAAGTTCGCGCAGCGCCGCCGCTTCCTGCGCGATCTGAGCGTGGCGCGGATTACGCCGGAGGAACTGCGCGGGCTGCTCGACGCGGGAGAGACGCCGTACATCGTGGACCTGCGCAGCGGCATGGATACGGAGCCGAGCCCGATTCCGAATTCGGTGCGGATTTCGGTGCAGGAGTTGGGCGCCGGGCGGCACGCGATCCCGCGCGACCGCGAGATCATCCTGTTCTGCACTTGACCGAATGAAGCTTCCAGCGCCCGTGCGGCGCTGCTGCTCAAAGCGCAGGGCATCACGCGGGTGCGTCCGCTCGAAGGCGGCATCGACGCGTGGCGCGCTTACATGGCGTAAAGCGCCGCGCAGACGCGGCGGACGCACTCGTCCACGCCGAGCGTCGCGGTGTCGAGCACGAGCGGCTCGCGATCCCAGGCGTGGTATTCGCGGGCGGCGACGTCGTCCCACGCCGGCAGGCGCAGTCCCGCGATATCTCCCGGGCGTTCTTCCACGCGGCGGCGATGTTCGCGCGCGTCGGAGCAGCGGACCTCCACTTCGAGCAGGCGGGCGCCGGCGCGCTTCGCTGTATCGCGCCATGCCTCGCGGGTAATCGCGATCGGGTTGACGCTGTCGGCGGCCACGATCCGGCCGAGCCGCAGATTGTCTTCGGCGAGCGCGTAGGCCGCGCGATAACCGGCGTCGTCGAGCGGACCGCGGAGCGCGCCGGAATCGCGCAGGGCCTGCTCGATGGAATCGATCCGCAGGTAGACGGCGCCGGTACGCCGCGCGAGTTCGCGGGCGATCGCGGTCTTGCCGGTGCCCGGCAACCCGGCGAAGGCGATCAGGACCGCGCTCCCGTTCACTGGAACAATTGCGGCGCGAATTCGTTCAGGTAGTTGCGCCAGTTGATCCAGGTGTGCGCGCCCGGGCTCTCCTTGAAGACCGGGTCGAAGCCGTGCTTCTTGAGCATGTCGACGGTGGCGCGGGTGGTGGTGATGAGGCGGTCGTCCACCCCGGTGCTGAACCAGAGCAACTTCAGGCCTTTCTTCGCGGCCGCGTTGTCGAGTTCGGCCTTGTGCTGCTCTTCCCACGTAGGACCCTGCGGCGCGGGAGCCGCGGTGCCGCCGCGTCCGCCGCCGAAGGCGCCGATGAGGCCGGAGCTGTAGACGCCGACGTAGGCGAATTTCGCGAGGTGCGGGATCGCGATGTTGAGCGTCTGGCTGCCGCCCATGCTGAGTCCGGCGATGGCGCGGTGCGCGCGGTCGGCGATCACGCGGTAGTGGGATTCGGCGTAGGGCATGATGTCGGTGACGAAGTCGTTGACGAACTCGTCCTGGCCGCCGGGGCCGCGTCCTCCGCCGAAGCCGGCGGTCGAGGTGTGTCCGGCGGGCATCACGACGATCATCGGTTTGGCCTTCTTCGCGGCAATCAGGTTGTCCAGGATGAAGCCGGCGCGTCCGACGCTGGTCCAGGCTTCGTCGCAATCGCCGGCGCCGTGCAGCAGGTAGAAGACGGGCAGTTTCTCTTTGCCGAGTTCATACCCGGGGGGCGTGTAGATGTGCATGCGGCGGAAGCGCTTGAGCGAAGTGGACCAGTAGGTGACGGCGGCCACGGCGCCGTGCGGCACCTCTTTGGTATCCATGAAGTCGGCGCCCGGGACGTAGACCAGGCTCCAGACGTTGGTGTTGGATTCGCTGATGGAGGGGTTGCGCGGGTCGATGGTGGAGACGCCGTCCACGTTGAAGTTGTACCGGTAGGCGCCGGGATCGATGGGACCCATAACGACTTCCCAGACGCCGTTCTCGCCCTTGGTCAGGGGCGCGCCCTGGCCGTTGCCGGGGATGTCGCCGGCGGAGAGACGGACGCTCTCGGCGTGCGGCGCGAGGATGCGGAAGGTCACCCGCCGGTCCTCGCCGACCGCGGGCGATACCACCTGCGGGCCGCGCCCGCCTCCCCGTCCCGCGGGCGCGGGGGGCTGGGGCGCGACCTGCGCCCAGGCGGCCGCCGCGAACATCAAGGCCGCGAATCCGGCCGTGGATCTGCCAAGCTGCATGGTTGGTCCTTTCCGGCCAACCATGCTACTACGCGGCGCGGGAGTATGTTGGCTCAGGCCGCGCCCGGCTCGGCTATGCGCGCTGCATGTAGACCACGTGGGTCTGGGTGTATTCGTAGAGGCCGTGCTTACCGTCGGCGCCGCCGATGCCGCTCTTGCGCCAGCCGGCGTGGAAGCCCTGCATAGCCTCGAAGTTTTCGCGGTTGATGTAAGTCTCGCCGAAGTGGATCTCCTGGCAGGCTCGCAGCGCGGTGTTGAGATCGCGCGTGTAGATGCTGGACGTGAGGCCGTAGTCGGAATCGTTGGCGTATTCGATGGCCTGGTCCAGATCGTCGAAGGTGATGACGGGCGCGACGGGGCCGAAGACCTCGCGGCGGACGATTTCCATCTCCTGCCGGCAGCCGGCGATCACGGTGGGCTCGTAGTAGTAGCCGCCTTCGAGCGCGGCGCGCTTGCCGCCGGTGACGACGCTGGCGCCGGCGGCCACGGCGCTCTTCACCAGGGCGTCCACCTTCCTGTAGCCGGCTTCGTTGATGAGCGGGCCGTACTCGACGGCCTGCCCGGCAAGCGGATTGCCGAAGCGCGTGCCCTGCATGGCGGCGGAGAGTTTCTCGACGAACTGGTCCGCGATCCCGCGCTGCACGTAGACGCGCTCGGCGCAGTTGCAGACCTGGCCGGAGTTGATCACGCGCGAGGCCTTCACCGCCTTTACCGCGAGATCGATGTCGGCGTCGCCCATGACGATGGCGGGCGCCTTGCCGCCGAGTTCGAGGTTGACCTTGGTGATGTTGGCGGCGGCGGAGGCCATGATCGCCGAACCGGTTTCGACGCTGCCGGTGAAGCTGATCATGCCGATCTTCGGGGATGTCGCCAGCGCCTTGCCGGCGGTGGCGCCGCGGCCGTGCACGATGTTGATGACGCCCGGCGGCAGAGGGGTCCGCGCCATCAGTTCGCAGAACTTCACGGCGTTGTGCGGCGTCTCCTCGCTGGGCTTGATCACGATGGTGTTGCCGGTGACGAGCGCGGGAGCGGCTTTGCGCGCGATCAGGAAGAAGGGAAAGTTCCAGGGCAGGATGCCGCCGATGACGCCGATGGGCTGGCGGAAGAGGAAGATGGTTTCGCCGGGACGATCGCTTTCGAGAATCTCGCCTTCGATGCGGCGGGCCCACTCGGCCATGTAGTCCAGGTAGTCGGCGGTGAAGGCGACTTCGACGCGGGCGAGGTCGAGGATCTTGCCCTGCTCTTCGGTGATGAGGCGGGCCAGCGGTTCGACGTTTTCGCGGATTTGGGCGGCGATGGCGCGCAGGGCGTTGCCGCGCTGCACGGCGGGCAGTTTGGCCCAGGGTTTCTGCGCGGCGATGGCGGCGTCGAGGGCGGCATCGATCTCCGTCGCAGTCGAGTCCGGCACGGTACAGATGGCGGCGCCGGTGGAAGGATTGGTGACGGTGATGCGCTGCGTGGCGCCGGACGGGACGAACTTGCCGTTGATGAAGTTATCGTAATTCTGCATAGATACGGGCAGTATATCCCGCGCCGCGGAGCGCGGCGTCAACCCAGTGCCTGCGCGAACGTGTCGTAGGCTGCGCGGCCGAACAGCACGAAAACGACCTCTTCGAGGGTGGTCTCCGCGGCGAGGTGCTCGCGCACGGTGGCGATGGCGATGCGCGCGGCTTCCTCGATGGGGTATCCGTAGACTCCAGTGCTGATCGAGGGGAAACTGAGCGTGCGCGCGCCGTGCTCGCGCGCCAGATCCAGGCAACCGCGGTAGGCGGAGGCGAGCAGGGCGGGTTCGTTGTGGCGGCCGTCGCGGTAGACCGGGCCGACGGCGTGGAAGACCCACTTCGCGGGCAGATTGCCGGCCGTGGTGGCGACCGCGCGGCCGGTGGGGCAGCCGCCCTGGCGCGCGCGGATGACGTCGAGTTCGCGCATGATGGCGGGGCCGCCGGCGCGATGGATGGCGCCATCGACGCCGCCGCCGCCGGCTAGGGCGGAATTCGCGGCGTTGGCGATCGCGTCGACCGGCACGCGGGTGATGTCGCCTTCAACCAGGCGGATGCGGCGGCCTTCGGGATTACTCCATTCCATGCCGCCATGTTACCGAAGCGCACACGGGATACAATCGGGTCATGACCCGGCGTCAACTCTTCGCGGCTGGGGCCGCGCTCGCCGCCACGTCCCGCATGTGGGCCAAGGCAGGCATCGACAAATCCCGTATCAGCGCCATCACCGACGAGATCGGCCTTTCCACCCTGGAAGCCATTGCGTTCGCCCATTACTACGGGCTGCAGAATGTGGAGATCCGCAATCCGGCGGATCGCGGCAGGAAGGAATATTTCCTGCTGCCCGAGGCGGAAATCAAAGCCGACGCGGACCTGTTCGCCAGAGAAGGGCTCAAGGTCTCCTTCGTTAATACGAGCCTGCTGAAATTCACCTGGCCGGGCAGCGAACCGGCGCGCAAGCGCAACGAGACTCCCGAAGCGCGGGAAAAGCGGCTGGCGGCGGAAAAGGCGCGCTGGGACCGCCGCATGGACGACATCCAACTGGCCGTACGCTGCGCCCACATCATGGGCTGCGACAAGGTCCGGGTCTTCTCCGGGACGCGCGTGGCCGAGCCTTCCACGATGTACCAGCAGATTGCCGACATGCTGGGCGAGGTTTCCCGGATCGGCGAGCGCGAGGGCATCTATTTCCTGCTGGAGAACGAAGGGTCGCAGAACGTGGCCAGCAGCCAGGAACTGGCCGATGTGATGAAACTGGTGCCGTCGAAGTGGGTGGGGTACAACTGGGATCCGAACAACGCGCACAGCCTGGAGAAGGCCTATCCGGACGGCTACAGCGTGCTGCCCAAGGAGCGCATGTTGAACCTGCAGATCAAGGGCCGGGGCATCATGCCGCCCAATCCGCAGGAGGATTGGCGGGCCATTTTCAACGCGCTCAACAACGACAACTACCGCTACAAGATCGGCCTGGAGACGCATCTTTTCGACGGCACGCTGATTACCGCGGCGCACCGGTCGATGGATGAGATTCTGAAAATCGTCGCGTCGCTTTCGTGAACTTTATGTCACGCACATTTCTGATCGCTTTCGTTGGCGGGATCGTGGCGATCGCGCTGGCGGTCGCCGGCATCCTCTATATGCAGCGCGGCAGCGCGATCGATATGGACGCGCGGATCCTCAAGGTCCGCACCGCCCCGCTGGACGAGAGCTCGTCGATCGCGGTGCTGGATTTCCGCTTGTCCAACCCTTCGAACCTGCTGCTCGAAGTGCGGCAGGTGGAGGTGGACCTGGTGGACGCGAAGGGCAACCGCGACACGGGCGACGCGATCAGCGACGGCGAGACGAAGCGCGTCTTCGACGCCATCCCGCTGCTGGGCCCGAAATACCTGGAGTCGCTTTCCATGCGGCAGCGGATTTCGGCGCACACGACCACGGACTACATGATCGCGGCGCGCTTCGCGGTTCCGGTGGCGCAACTGGAGAAGCGCGCGCGGTTCATTCTGCGCATAGACGAAGTCGATGGCAAGAGTTTCGAGTTTGCTGAGAGGTAGCGCGGCGGTCTGGCTGCTGGTGTGCGGCGGGGCCGTGGCCGCGATCCAGGTGCCCACGGGGACGCAACTCGGCGTGCGGCTCACCACCAAGGTGTCCACCCTCACCGCCAAGGCGAAGGACCCGGTGGAAGCGGTGGTGGTGACGCCGGTGGTGATCGACGGGCAGTTCCTGGTGCCGGCGGGAAGCAAGGTGCGCGGCATAGTGGAGAAGACGGCCAACTCCACCAAGCCGGACGAGCGCAGCACACTGCTGCTGAGCTTCAACGAGGCCGAAATCGAAGGCGCGAAGTACAAGGTCGCCGCGCGCGTGGCCGCGGTGGACAACGCGCGGGAGACGATCGGCGACGACGGCACGATCAGCGGGATCCTGACCGGCGAAACGATCAGCGGGCGCATCGACGCCGGCTTGAGCAAACTCGCCGAGAAAGCCAGCGGCTTTGCCGACGTGCTGGCCACGGTGAAGAAGGCGGTGCTCACGGCGCCGGAGAGCGACATCACCTACGAGGCCGGCACCGACCTGTCGCTGGTGTTGACCGCCCCGCTCGAGCTCAAGAAGGTTCCGGGGCCGGGTCCGGCGGCGAAACTGGAGCCGGTCTCCGACGAGGACGCGCTCTACGCGCTGGTGAACCGGCAGCCGTTCCAGACGTGGGCGGAGAGCCCCTCCAAGCCGAGCGACATCACCAACATCATGCTGATCGGGACGAAGGAGGCAATCACGCAGGCGTTCCACGAGGCCGGATGGGCGATCGCGGCGGGGTTGAGCACGGACAGCAAGTTCGAAACCTTCCGCGCCATCGCTTCGCAGCGCGGGTACAAGGAAGCGCCGGTATCGATCCTGCTGCTGGAGCAGCATCCGCCGGAGATGGTGTTCGAAAAGCTGACCAACACCTTCGCGCAGCGGCATCACCTCCGCGTGTGGAGCCGCCCGGACACCTTCGAAGGCAAGCCGGTGTGGGTGGTGGCGGCGACGCACGATACGGGGATCGACTTCTCCGAGCAGAACCGCACGTTCATTCACAAAATCGATTCGAACATCGACCGGGAGCGGGCCAAGGTGGTGAACGACCTGCTGTTCACCGGGCGCGTGCGGTCGATCGAACTCGTGGAGCGGCCCAAAGTGCCGACGTCCGGGCAGAACGCGACCGGCGACAACCTGATCACGGACGCGAAGATGGCGGTCCTGATCTTCCAGTAGGCACCGCCGGCGGTGCTCCGCTATTTCCTGAGCAGCGCGTAGTGGGGATCGAGCGAGACCTTGAGCGGCGGCGCGTTCAGCGGGACCGTGAACGTGGTCTCGCCATCGGCGGCGCGCACCCACTCGGTGATCGAACGGCCGCGCGCGATCTGGATCTCCACCGGGACCAGCGCGGAGAAATCCTGGTTCACGTCGGATTGCGTGATCTTGCCGGTGAGCTTCAGCGCGGGCGCGCGGCCCTTCAGGGACCAGGTCATCCTGATGCTGGGGATGCCGGTATCGTAGACCCACTGGTCGAAGAACGTCTCCAGTTTGGGATCGTCCGATTTCGGCGGCAGGAAGCCGGCGGCCAGGAGGCGGAACTGCTCGGTGGAGAGTTCCTTGCGGTCGTAGCGTTTGGTGATTTCGCCGAGCATGGCGAAGAAACGCTCGTCGCCCATGCGGCGGCGCAGCATCTGCATGATCCAGGATCCCTTGCCGTAGGTGATGGCACGCCAGGCGCGCGGCTCGAGGGAGCTTTCCAGGCGGGTTCCGAGCACGATGGGGCCGGCCGAATCCACCAGTTGTCCGGCTTCGTTCTTGAGCAGGAGACTCTCGCGGTAGCTGTCCAGCATGACTTCCATCGCCCTGGCGCCGCGGCGCTTTTCGAGGTAGAGCAGCGCGGAGTAGTTGGCCAGCGCCTCCATCAGCCAGTTATCGCGATAGGTGGCGGCGACGACGCGATTGCCCCACCACTGGTGGGCGGTTTCGTGGGCCTGGAGCACGTCCTGGAAGAAGAGTTCCGCGGACATGGAATTATCGCCGCCGGGGCGGCGCGGCAATTGCCGCAGGTAAGAGAGGGTGGAGAGGTAGATCAATCCCGGGAATCCCTGGCCGAAGGCGCCGGGAATGGGGGACACGGTGAGGTGCGGCAGCGCGGGCGGGCCGAAGCGGGAGGCCATGAACTCGAGCGCGTTGGCGACCTCGCCGGCGAGGGCGCTCAGCCGGCCGGTAGGATCGGGCGGGCTCTCCACCGGCGCGAGCTGGAGGTTGGAGAGAGGGTCCTGGCGGCGGCGGCCGAGGGCGGGTCCGGTGGGATCGGGGGGCGGCAGGGGCGCCGGACGCGGCTGCAGGGAGGCCTCCAGCTTGCGATTGGCGACGACGTCCACCACGTAGCCGTCGCGCGCCAGACGCTCGTGCTGGAACTCGCCCAAGTTGAATGCCGCCATGCGCACCGCCTGGCTGGTGCGGCGGTGCGTGATCTTCCAATCGCCATCCGTCTTTTCGTCCACGATCTCTCCGGCGCTCACCAGGCCGTATTCGCGCGGGTAACGGAAGCGCAGGTCGTAGGTGGCGAAACCCAGCCCGAACATGGGATACCAGTTGGCGCGCGCGCTGATGAAGAAGACATGGTCGCCGGCATCGTGAATGACGTTTCCGGAGTGATGGAACTCGAATTCGTATTCGACGCCGGCGCGCAGCGGCTGGCGCGGTTCGACCAGAAAGAGGTGGTTGCCGGAGCGGCTCAGATTCGCGCGCATGGAATCGGCCTGGAAGACCTCGGCCGGGGCGCCGTCCACCTTAACCGAGCTGACGTTCATTTCGCGCGCGATATCGAATGGCGCCAGCGCGATGCCGTCGGCCGCGGCCTTGACCTTGACGCGGGTCACCACGTCCATGGAGAGGTCCGGATTGACAGTGGCTTCAACGCGGTAATCGCTGAGCGCCATCTCGCGGGCGACGGGCCGCGGATCCTGCCGTGCGCCGCGCGCCGGAAAGCTGGCCCAGGTGTCGAAGAAGGCGCGGTTCTGGCGGTAGGCGATCTGTCCGAGGGAGATCTGCTCGGGATTGTCGGGATCGTAGGCGAGGTCGAAGTTGCCGAGGCGGGTGCCGCTGAAGGAGGCGGCGAGCAAACCCTGCCTCCACGCCGGGCCGCCGGCCAGATCGAGGATGAGGCGGCTGACGTAGCTGGCGCCCAGGTTGCGCAT
>JAFDVU010000203.1 GCA_018268835.1 Acidobacteriota bacterium
AGCTTCGTGGTGGCCGATATTCCGGGGCTTATCGAGGGCGCGCACATGGGCGCGGGACTGGGGATTCAGTTCCTGCGGCACATCGAGCGGACCAAACTGCTGGCGCACCTGGTGGATATGGGCGATGCCACGGGGCGCGATCCGCTGAACGATTTCGACGTCATCATGAACGAACTGGCCAGCTTCAGCGAGGACCTGGCGAAGAAGCCGATGGTCGTAGTGGCGACGAAGATGGACGCGGCCCAGGATGAGGGGCGCGTGGCGGCGCTGCGCGAACTGGCGGCGGAGCGGGGCATGGCGTTCTTCGAGATCTCCAGCGTCACCGGGCAGGGAATCGAGAACCTCAAGTTCGCCATGGCCGAACGGCTCGGCGTGGTGTGAGGAGCGCCCGGGTCTGCGGCTCGGAGACGCTGCGCCGCTGAGGAAACGAAGGCGGCGGCCGGACCGTGTTTGCGCCACCGGGACGCGCTATCATCAAGGCGTGAAGAAGCCGCGCATGACGCGCGAAGGCAAGCTGCGCAATCTGCGCAAGGCAAGCGACCTCGCCGTGCGTGACATGATCCGCCGCCGGCTGGCGCTGCCCATGGAGCAGCGCACCAACTTCCTGCGCAAGCGCATCGGCATCGGCAGTTCCTGCCTGTAGAATGCGCTTATGCGCGTTTTCCTGATTCTGATTGCATCCTGGTTGCCCGTTTTCGCCCAGCAGCATTGGGTGGCCACGTGGGGCACGGCCCAACAGCAGTATCGCGCGGGCGGACGGGGTGCGGCCGCAACCACTCCGCCCGCACCGGCGAGACCGGCGCCGCCCCCCGCGGTGGCCGCTCCAGGGACGATCGGGCGGCGATTCCCGGTGCCGCGCGCGCTGCCGGGCGTGCACAATCAGACGGTGCGCATGATCGTGCGCACGTCGATCGGCGGGAAGACGCTGCGGGTGCGGCTGTCGAACGCGCTGGGCGCGCCGGCAGTCGCCATCGGCGCCGCGCACCTCGCGCTGCACGCCAGGGACAGCGCGATCGTGCCCGCAAGCGACCGCACGCTCACCTTCTCCGGCAAGCCGGCGGCGACCATCTACGCGGGGCAGGTGCTGGTCAGCGATCCCGTGAACCTGGACGTGGCGCCGCTCAGCGATCTCGTGGTGAGCCTCTACGTGACCGGTGAAACCGGTCCGCCGACCTCGCACCTGTTCGCGCTGCGTCCCACGTACGTCTCCAGGGAAGGCGATTTCACGGCGCGGACCGAAATCCCCGATCCGGAAGCGACCATGGAATCGTGGTACTGGCTCGCGGGCGTGGACGTGCTCGCGCCGGCGGACGCGTTCGCGGTCGTCACGTTCGGCGATTCGATCACCGACGGCGACCAATCCACGCCGGACGCGAACAACGCGTGGCCCACGCTGCTGGCGCGGCGATTGCAGCAGAACAAGCGGACCGCGCGCATCGCGGTGGTCAACGCGGGCATCTCCGGGAACCGAGTGCTGGGCGACAACAACGGCGCGCTCTCGCGGATGTTGCACGACGTGTTTACGGTTCCGGGAATCCGCTGGGTGACGTTGCTCGAAGGCATCAACGACATCACCGGCGTGACGCGTCCGGGCGCGGCGCCGTCCACCTTCGACGCGGAGAGCCTGATCGCGGCTTACCGGCAGATCGTCGATACGGCGCACCTGTATGGTGTGAAGGTGGCGGGATGCACGCTGACGCCGTACGGCGGATCGAACGTGTACTCCGAGGCTGGCGAGAGGATCCGGCAAGCGGCGAACCAGTGGATCCGCACCGGCGGCGCCTTCGACGCGGTGATCGATTTCGAGGCGGCGGTGAAGGGCACGGGGACGCCGCCGCGATTCCGCGCCGAAGCCGATTCGCCCGACCTGCTACATCCGGGCGACGCGGGGTACAAGATGATGGCGGGCGCGATCGACCTCGGTGTCTTCACGCGCGCGAAGAAGTAGGCGCGGCTGAAACGGGCAGCACCGCGACCTGGCATCCATGCGTGCCCGGTCCATAGTATGATGGCGGGCGATTATGCTCCGCTCGGTACTGCTCCTCGCGGCTGCGTTCGCCGCCTTCGCTCAGCCGCGGGACCGGCTGGTCTTCCAAGGCAAGTCCGGACCGGGCGCGGGCAAGCGCATTGTGCTGGTGAGCGGCGACGACGAGTACCGCTCCGAACAGGCGCTGCCCGAACTGGCGAAAATTCTCAGCCGGCGGCAGGGGTTCGATACCACCGTGCTGTTCGAGATCGATCCCGCCGCCGGAACCATCGTGCCCGATCAGCACAACAACATCCCCGGCCTTGAAACGCTGGACTCGGCCGATCTGGTGGTGTTGATGATCCGCTTCCGCGATCTGCCCGACGCGCAAATGAAGCATATCGTGGACTACGTGGAGGCGGGCAAGCCGATCGTCGCGCTGCGCACATCCACCCACGGGTTCGATCTGAAGACCAGTCCCACGTACCGGCGCTGGAGTTGGAACAGCAAGGAGTGGGACGGCGGATTCGGGCGGCAGGTGCTGGGCGAGACGTGGATCAACCACCATGGCAAGCACAAGGTGCAGAGTACGCGCGCGATGTTCGCGCCCGGGCAGGAGCGGAACCCGATCCTGCACGGCATCGGCGACGGCGAAATATGGGTGCCGACCGATGTGTATACCGCCCGGCTGCCGATGGCGGCGGGGATTCAGCCGCTGCTGATGGGCGCGGTACTGGAGTCGATGGACCCTGCCTCGGCGCCGGTGAAGGGCCCGCAGAACGACCCGATGATGCCGGTGGCGTGGACCAGGGAGTATCGCGGCGGGAGGGTCTTCACAACCACCATGGGGTCGGCGCAGGACCTGCTGAACGAGCCCTTCCGGCGGCTTCTGGTGAACGCGTGCTACTGGGCGCTGGGGATGCCGGTTCCGGCGAAGGCGGATGTGCGGATGGTTGGCGAATACCATCCGCTGCCGTTCGGGTTCGGCGGATACCAGAAGGGCCTCAAGGTGGAGGACCTGGAGAAATAACCGGCGCCGTCCGGCGCTACAGCGTCTTCAGCCACTCCGTGAAACGGTCCGGCCAGGACATGACCGGCGATGGCGTCTTCGTGGGGCGCAAGGCGAAACCGTGGCCGCCGGTCTGATAGATGTGCATCTCCGCGGGCACGCGCTGCGCCTGTAGTTCGAGGTAGAACTTCACCGTGGGGACGACGTGCGAGGGGTCGTCGCCGGCGCACACAAGGAATGTCGGCGGCGCGTCCTTGGGCACGGGGAAAAGCGGCGCATCGTCGGGCCGGTTGGCGCCGGGGCGGTACCACGGGTAGACCAGCACGTTGAAATCGGGCCGCGAACTCACGCGCTCAATGGGGTCGGGCGCATCGGGCTTGCCGGCATCGAACCTCGTGCCGATCATGCCGGCGACTTCGCCGCCCGCCGAGAATCCCATGAAGCCGATCTTCGCGGGGTTCACGCCCCACTCCGCCGCGCGGGCGCGGACCAGCCGCACGCTGCGCGCGGCATCGGCGTAGACGTGCTCGGGAAGCGTGTAGGGGCTGCCGCCGGGAGCCTTGGCGAGCCGGTACTTGAGCACGAACGTGGCGGCTCCGAGCGAGTTCAGCCAGTCCGCGATCTCCCAGCCCTCTTTCTCGATCACCAACTGCGAATGCCCGCCGCCGGGCGCGACGATCACCGCCGTGCCGGTGGCCTTCTCCTTCGGCGGAAGGAAGACGTAGACGCTCGGGTAGTGCGTGACGGTGAAGCGTCCCGGGAGCCCCTGGTATTTCGGACTCTTCGACGGCTCGGACACTTCCCGGGCGGTGATGGTTTCACTGCCCGGGGCGCCGTTGGGCCACAGTTTGATTTCTTCGCCGCGTTGCGCGCTGAGCGCGAGAGCGGCGCAGGAGAGAAAGAGCGCCAGAGACTTCGTCATAGCTTTTCGTACACCACGTAAGCGAACTTCTTCGAATCCGGCGACCAGGAGTTCACGTTGATGGTGCCCTGTCCGCCAAAGAACTTCACCAGCACTTCGGGCTTCGCGGGCTTGAGTTTCCTGCCGGGCGCGGGCATGATGCGCAGCACGACTCCGTCCATTTTGTCGTTGTGGTTGGCCGTGCCTTTGGGGAAACCGAAGATGAGCATGCGCTTGCCGTCCGGGGAGAAGTGCGGGAACCAGTCTTCGACCTCGTCGCTGGTGACGCGCTCGGCTTTGGCGTCGTTGGTTCCGCCGCCGTCCGCCGGGATGCGCCAGATGTCCCAACCGCCGTTGCGGTTGGAGTTGAAGTAGATGAACTTGCCGTCGGGCGAGTATTCGGGGCCGTCATCATACCCGGCGGAAGTGAGGCGCTCCTCCGCGCCGCCTTCGACCGGGACGCGGAAGAGGGTGAACTTGCCGTCGCGCTGTCCGACGAAGGCGAGCCACTTCGCATCCGGCGACCAGCCGTGGAAGTAGCTCGGGGAGAGCGGCGTCATCAGCTTGGGATGCGACCCGTCGCCGCCGGCGAGCCAGACCTGCGACTGCCGCGAGTTCGGAGTGGAGGCCGAGAAGGCCAGCAGTTTGCCGTCGAGGGTGAAATCGTGATCGTTGTTGCACCGCCATCCGCCGTCGCCCATTTCGAGCTTCTCAAGCTTGGGATCGGCGGCTCCAAGAGGCAGCCGGTACAGACTGCCGTTGGTGTTCACGAGCAGATACTTGCCGTCGCGCGACCAGTTGGGGGCTTCGATCACCTGGTCGGCGGTATAAATGGTCCGGTTCGTGCGCGTGGTGAGGTCGTAGACGGTGATCTTGCTGCGGTAGCGCGGCGCGGGCGTCTGCACGGTGACGTTGGAGAACACGGCGGTCTCGAGCACGTTGGCGTCGTGCGAGCAAACGCCGAGTCCTACGTAGACGGTGCCGGTGAGCGCCACGGTCTGCGGTCCGGCGGCGGTGAGTTCCGCTCCGTCTTTGCCGGCATAGATGGTGAACGTATTGCCGCGCCGCTCGATGCGGATGCGCGTGGGCGCGGTCATCGTGGAGCGGACCTCGGCGGTCTGCGCGCCCGCCGTGGGCCGGTATTGCAGCGAGGTCAGTCCGTCGCCGTGCAGCGCGACGTCGGCGTAGGCGGAGCCGGGTGTCAGGTCCTGGCGCACCATGAGTACGGCTTTGCGGTGCGCGACGGCGCCGGTTCCCTCGAAGCGGACGTCCGCCGTGATGGTCACGTCGCCGGAGAGGCGGCGCCATGCGAAGTAGCCGGCGTCCTCCGTGCCCCAGATGTTGGCGCCGCCCCCGGTGATGCGGTATTCGCGCGTGGCGGGGTCGTAGGCGAAGGATCCGGTCCTGGGGGTGGCGCCGAGATCGCCGTGGATATCGAACGCGGGCTGCGGTTGCTGCGCGAAGGCGAGCGTAAGCACGCCAAAGAAGGCAAGGAGTTTCATTGTTGAGCTTCTCCCGTGAGAGTGATGAGCGAGTGCGCGGGCAGTTCAACGCGGTACGCCTCACCGTTGGAGGCGGTGCCGGCGCGCTGGCGGAACTGCGCGGCTTCGGTGGATTCGGTCACGTGCCACTCTGCCGGCGGCAACCCTTCGAGCGCCGCCGTGCGCGCCGCGCCGAGGTTGAGGATGTGGATGGTGTAGTCTCGTCCCTTGCGGAAGGCCGCGGTGAGCACGGGCGGGGCGTCACTGGCGATGGCAAGCGCCTCGCTGTGGTACGGAGTGAGATCGGTGAACTGCTTCATGAGCCAGAATCGTGCGGTGGGTTCGACTTTGCCCTGGTTCAGATGCGCCAGCGCATAATCCTGCGTGAACTGCCAGTATTGCGTGCCGCGCGGGCGCGCGTAGGTGAGCAGTTCCAGGGTCATGCGGGCCTCTCGCATACCGTAATGGTAGCTGTCGTAGGAGCGCGTGTAGTAGGCCGCGGCATCGACCCCGAGTTCGGTGACGAGCAGCGGGAGGCCGAGCCATTCGGCGGCATCGCCCCATGCGGTGTACTGCTCCGGCGTGCCGCCGCCCCAGGAGTGAAACGCCACCGCGCCGGCGTACTGCATGGCCTCCGGGTCGGCCGCGGCTTCGAGGATGAACTTGTGGGTGTCGCGCGGGCCGGTGGCGTCGCCGAGCAGCATTTTGGTCTTCAGGCCGAGTTTGCGGAAGTGCGCGCCGATGCGCTTGATGGTTTCATCGTGGGTACGCGGTGTCTGCCCGACATAGATGCCGAGATTGGATTCGTTGAAGGAGAAGAGGTCCGGCTCCACGCCGTACTCGCGTTTGGCGTAGAGCAGATAACTGCCGAGTAAGTCGAGCAGGTCGCTCCAGCGGTCGGGATCGATCTGGCGGAAGTGCGCGGAACGCGGCTTTTCGTAGGGGTCGGTGTAGAGGCGTTCGGGAAGCCACCAGACGCTGATCACGAAGGGCACGCCCATCTGCTGCACGCGGCGCATGTTTTCGAGGTCGGCCTTGATGTCGGCCGGCGGGTCGTCGCGGTGGCGGTCCCACGACTGCGCTTTGAGTTCGAAGCGGGCCCAGGCGGGTTTGAGGTTGGCGAGTGTGTAGGCGGCGATGGGCGACGAGTTATTCCAGCAGTAATTGCCGCCGAAGCCGTCGAAAGCGAAGCGGACCTTCGCGCGGTCGAGCGTCAGGTGAACGGGAGGCGGCGCCGGCGGATTGTTGGCGAGCGTGAGGGTGGTGGCGAGGCTCGCGGTGGCGCCCTTGGCGAGCGGGCCCGCCGCGATGGACGCCCGCAGTTGGAACGAGCGGCCGCGCTCATCCCAGCGATCGACCAGCGTGGACGCGGTGGCGCGATCGAAGGCCACATCGAGCGCCAGGGCCGGAGTGGGTCCGGCGATATGGAGCGCGGCGGCTGAGGCGTGAAAGATGGCCGGATCGGCGGGGCGCACGGAGGCCAGCGGGACCGGCGCAGCGCCGGGCGCGCCGATGTTGCCGCCGAGGAACGGCGCGCGCGGCAAGTCGACGAGGAACTCGATCGCGTCCACTTCGAGCGCCGATTCGGCGGTGAGCGAGACCGTGTAGCGCACGCCCGCGGACTCGTCGCTGGACAGCGCGAAGGTGCCGCGCCCTCCATCGGGCAGCGCGAATGGCGCGCTCCAGGCAAGCGGACCTTCGCGGCGCGCGCCGGAATTCTCGCGGCGGACCTGCAGGGGGACGCGCTTGCCGCCGGGCAGCACGGCGACGATCTGCGAAGTCGCTTCGATATCTTCGGCCTGGCTCAACAGGGCGATGATGCGGCCGTTGCTGTCGTACGCGGCCTTCTCGGCGGCGGCCAGCGCGAGCGGCAGGAAGAGGATGGCGGTCCAGCGCATAGCCGCTTTTGTAGCAGACTTCACGCACGGGGCGGAATCGCCCGTGCGCGTGGTCAGATGCTGCCCGCCTTCATCTGGTCGGCCAGATATTCGCTCGCGCGCATGGAGAGCGCGAGGATGGTCATGGTCGGGTTCTGCGAGCCGCCGGTGACGAAACTGGAACCATCCACCACGAACAGGTTCTTGATGTCGTGGCTCTGGTTCCACTTGTTGAGCACGCTCTTCTTCGGATCGTCGCCCATGCGGCAGGTGCCGAGTTCGTGGATGCTGTATCCGGGCGGGTACATTTTGTCGTTGCGGTTGAGGACTTCGAACTTCGCGGTGCGGCAGACCTCGGCGATGGTATCGACCGCGTCTTTGGCCATGTTGATTTCGTTTTCGCCGTACTTGCAGTGGATGTCGAGCACCGGGATGCCCCACGCGTCCTTCACGGTCTTACTGGCCGCGACGAAGTTTTCGTAGCGCGGCAGGACTTCGCCCATGCTGGTGCAGCCGAAGCCGGCGCCGCGGACGCTGGCGAGATCCTTTTCGAGTTGCTCGCCCCAGGAGCCGAAGTACTTGGCGTCCGGGGTTCCGCCGAACGAGAAATCGAGCGCATATCCGCGGATGAAGTTCTTCTCCTTCGTATGCAGGTTGCGGAAGCGCGGGATGTAGCCGCTGCCGAAGATGCGCGTCTTGCCGTCGCGAGCTTCGGGGACGACGGCGGCGACGCTGCTGCTCATGTAGAACTGATCGTGCAGGTAGTGGCCGAGCACCCCGCTGGAGTTGGCGATCCCGCTGTTGAGCAGGATGCGTGTGCTTTCCAGGCACGACGCGCCCAGCACCACGGCCTTGGCCCTGACTTCCATTTCGCGGCCCGAGTGGCGGTCGTGGAACAGGGCGCCGTTGACTTTGCCGGTGTTCTTGTCCACCGTGAGCCGGCGCACTACCGCGTTGGTGACCAGAGTGAGATTGCCGCTGTTCACGGCGTCGGGCAGGAGCAGGTTCCAGGAACTGGCGAGTTGCCCCGTGCCGAGCGCGCGGCGGATTTTCGTGGTGGGAATGCCGTGCGCTTTGGCGGCGGCGGCGAAAAGCTGCACGGTTTCGCTATCGGGCGATTCATCTTCCACAAAGTTGCCGTCGGGCAGTTGCGGGAGCCCTTCCTTGCGGCCGGTGACGCGGAAGATGCCTTCGACGCGCGAGTAGAAGGGGGCGAGATCGGCCAGGCTGATCGGCCAGTTCTCGCCGTAGCCGTCGTGGTCCTTCGCTTTGAACTCGTAATCGCTGAGCCGGAAGCTCATGCGCGCCCAGAAGTTGCTCTTGCCGCCGATCATGCGCACGCGCACCCAGTTGAAGGGTTCGCCGGCGGGATGCGTGTAGGGCACCTGCTGTTCATCCACCCACTGGTTGGCGTTGAATTCGTTGGCCTGGAAAACGTGTTCCAGTTTGCCGGGCTTGCCGAAGCCGCGATAGGGGAGTTCGTAGACGTTCTTGTAGCCGCGCTCGCGCTGGAAATCCACCTGGGGACCGGCTTCGAGCATGACGCAACTGGCGCCGCGCCCGGTGAGAATGTTGGCGGCCATGCCGCCGCTCGCGCCGGATCCGATGATGAGTACGTCGTAGGTCTTTGCCATGGAGCGTGTCCCCTTAATCCAGCGTGTACCAGTAGAGACCCTGTCCGCCGAAGCCGCGGCGCCCGCTGTTGGCGCTATGCTTCACGTACTCCTGCGAGTTCATGGTGGCGGTGCGGACGTCGGCCTTCGCGGCGCGCAGGAAGGCGGCGAGCGGATCGGCCGGCGGATCGAAGGTCCATGGCTGGCGTAGGGGCGCGAGCAGTTCGGCGGCTTGCGGCGCGGAGACCTCGGCGAAGGCGTTGCCGAAGCGGCGGTGCGCGGCCGCGTTGAGCGCGTCGAGTCCGGCGCGGTAGAGTTGCTGCCGCGGGGCGGGGGATTGGGAGATCAGGAAGTCGAGGAATTCGGGAGCCTGCGCGTCGAGCGCTCCGGGCGCGCCGCTCATCGGCGGCATCAGGGTGTCGCTGAGTTTGCGCAGCGCGGAGAACTGTGGCGGAGTGAAGAAGCGGGTCACGGTCCCGGCGGCCTCGTCGGCCACCGAGGTGTCGAGGTTGGGCGGCGGCGTGGGGGCGCCCATCGGTCGCGCGGACCCGGGACGCGGGGCCGGCTGCTGCTGCGCGGAAAGCGGGACCGCGGCGGCGATGGCCTGAAGGAGACGGCGGCGTTTCATAGTCTCCGCGATCATATCAAAGTCGCTGCGGAGGGCCGCGCGCGGCGTTCCCCGGCGCGCCCGCGCGTGGCGTCCAGTCCCCAAGCCGGACCTCAGCGCACCCGGTGATGGCGTCCACGGCCCGCTCTCCACGTGCTAGATTGTTGCAGGGAAAAACAAATCCGATGTGGCGATGGGCGGGATTCCTGTTGAGCCTGGCGTCGGTGCCGGGCGGATTCGCGGAAACGGGGCACGCGGCCTGGCTGCGGTACGCTCCCGTCGATGAGGCGGCCGGGCGCTCCCTGCCCGCGGTGATCGTGGCGGCGGGCGATTCGCCGGTGGTGGGCAGCGCGCGCGCGGAATTGATTCGCGGGGTCAAGGGCCTGTTCGGGCGCACCCTGCGGATCGCCGGCGGACTGCCCGGGGAGAGCGCGATCCTGGTGGGCGCCCTCTCCGACCTGCGCAAACTGGCGCCGCAACTGGCGCTGGATGCCACGCTCGCGCCCGACGCCTTCTGGCTGAAAACGGTGCGCTCCGGGACCGCGCGCTACCTGGTGATCGCCGGCGGCAGCGATCGCGGCGCGCTCTATGGCGCGTTTGCGCTGTTGCGCAGGATCGCCACCGGCGAACCGGTGACCGAACTCGATCAGAAGCAGGCGCCGTACGCGCCGGCGCGATGGGTGAACGAGTGGGACAACCTGGACGGCTCGATCGAGCGCGGCTACGGCGGGCGCAGCATCTTCTGGGAAAACGGGCACGCGCGCACGGACCTCACCAGCGTGAGCGATTACGCGCGGCTGCTGGCTTCCGTGGGGATCAACGGTTGCTCGATCAATAACGTGAACGCCGACCGCCGCGTGATCTCGCCGGAGTACCTTCCCGAGGTGGCCCGGATTGCCGCCGCGATGCGTCCCTGGGGCGTGCGCATCGCGGTCTCGATCGATTTCGGCAGCCCGCGAACCCTGGGCAACCTGGATACGTTCGACCCGCTGGACGCGCGCGTGATCGCATGGTGGAAGGACACCGTGAACCGTCTGTACTCCGCCGTGCCGGACCTGGGCGGCATCGTCATCAAGGCCGATTCGGAAGGCCGCGTGGGACCGTCCGCCTACGGGCGCACGCACGCCGATGCCGCGAACGTCGTAGCCGGCGCGCTGGCGCCGCACGGCGGCCTCGTGTTCTACCGCGGCTTCGTCTACGACCACCGCATGGACTGGACCAATCTCAAACTCGACCGCGCGCGCGCAGCCGACGACAACTTCCGCCCCCTCGACGGAAAGTTCCTCGATAACGTGCTGATCCAGATCAAGCACGGGCCGATCGATTTTCAGGTGCGCGAGCCGGCGTCGCCGCTCTTCGGCACGCTGGAGAAGACCAACGAGGCGATCGAACTGCAGATCACGCAGGAGTATTTCGGGCAGGCGCAGCACCTGGTGTACCTGGTCCCCTACTGGAAAGAAGCGCTCGATTTCGACCTGCGCGCAGCGGCGGAGCCGACTCCGGTGAAAGCGCTGGCCGCTGGAAAGACCTTCCACCGGCCGGCCGGCGGATTCGTCGGCGTGGCCAACGTCGGGCTGGATGACAACTGGGCCGGCAATCACAACTCGATGGCCAACCTCTATGGCTTCGGCCGCCTGGCGTGGGACCCCGATATGAGCGCGCGGCGCATCATCGACGAATGGTCGAAGCAGACGTTCGGCACCGACCCCAAGGTGGTGGAGACGGTGAGCGCGATCAACCTCGCCTCGTGGCGCGCCTACGAGGACTACACCGGGCCGCTGGGCCTGCAAACCCTGACCGATATCGTGGGCAACCATTACGGCGTTGCGGTGGAGGCGAGCGAGCGCAACGGGTGGGGCCAATGGCATCGCGCCGACGAAAAAGGCGTCGGGATGGATCGCACCGTGGCCACGGGCACGGGTTACACCGGGCAATATCGTTCCCCCGTGGCCAGGATGTACGAATCCCTGGCGACCTGCCCGGACGAGTTACTCCTCTTCTTTCACCATGTGCCCTACACTTACAAACTGCACGAAGGCCGGACCGTGATTCAGTATCTGTACGATGCCCACTACGCCGGCGCCGAGGCGGTCGCGGGCTGGGTGAAGCAGTGGCAGACGATGAAAGGGCGGGTCGACGATCAGCGGTATGCCGACGTGCTCGCGCAACTGGAGTATCAGGCGGGGCAGGCGATTGTGTGGCGCGACGCGGTGAACGACTGGTTCCACCGCGCCAGCGGCATCGCCGACGCCAAGGGCCGCGTGGGGCGCCATCCGGGGCGGACCGAGGCCGAAGCCATGCAACTCGAAGGCTACACCGTGCGCGACGTGGTGCCGTGGGAGGGCGCCTCCGGCGGCAAGGGCGTGGCGTGCGCGGAGTCGAAGTGCGCCGCGGGCATGAAGTTCACGGGCGAGGCCGGCTGGTACACGATCTCGGTGGAGTACTTCGACCAGATGAACGGCGCCTCGCGCTTCCGGCTGCTGGTGGGCGCGCAGGCGATCGACGAATGGGTCGCCGGCAGGAAGGGCGTGCCCGCGCGAAAGATGGATAGCTCCGCATCCACGCGGCGCGTGATCACGGGAGTGGCGCTGCGTCCGGGCGATGAGATCCGCATCGAGGGCGTGCCCGACGGAGGCGAGCCGGCGGGACTGGACTACGTGGAGATCCAAAAAGGGATAATCGCACCATGAAGACTACTCGCCGCGGATTTCTGGCCGCGCTGCCGGCCTGTGCAGTGCTTGCCGAAACGCGTCCCCTGAAGATCGGCGCCATCGAACTGTTCGAGGTGCACGGGCACCGGCAGACACAGCGCGGCGTGAACCAGCAATACCAGGTGAACCCGCTCCACATCTACGACGAACTGCGTCCGGCGCCGTACAAGGATTCGGCCAATCCCACCTCGGCCAACGTGGCGGCGAGCGCGATCTATCTGCGCGTTCGCACCGACGAAGCGGAAGGACTCTACGGGCCCATCGATAAAGAAGTCGCGATCGTGGTGGACCAGCAGCTGCGCCCCTTCCTCGCCGGCAAGGACGCGCTCGCGGGCGAGAAGTTGTGGGACCAGTTGTACCGCTCCAACCGGCACTCGCGGCGCGGCCACTTCCTGATGGCCATCAGCGCGGTGGACAACACGCTGTGGGACCTGCGCGGGCGCTACTTCAAGACGCCGGTGTACCGGCTGTTGGGCGGCCCCACGCGCTCCAGCGTGGAAGCCTACGCGAGCTGCCTGGGCTATTCGCTGGAACCGGA
>JAFDVU010000204.1 GCA_018268835.1 Acidobacteriota bacterium
AGGCCGACGGTACCATGCGAAGTGAGAATGCAGGCCGGGAGGCCTGCGCTACTCGGCGGGCATGCCGCGCTCATTCGCGCTGCGTTGGGAGCGAGTGCAGGCCGGGATGCAGGCCGGGAGGGAGGCGCTACTGGGGGGGGGTGCGGAGTTTGCGGATCTCTTCGAGGCGTTCCTTGATCCGCTTTTCGAGGCCGCGCTCGGTGGGAAAATACCAGCGCTTGCCGGCGAGCGATTCGGGGAGGCACTCCATATCGGTCATCGCACCCTCGAACTGGTGCGCATGACGGTAGCCCTGGCTGTATCCCCATTCCTTCATCGCGCGGGTGGGAGCGTTGCGCAGTTGCATGGGGACGGGTTCGGCGATGGTCTGCTCCACGTCCGCCTTGACCGCGCCGAGAGCCTGGTAGGCGGCGTCGGATTTCGGCGCGACGCTCAGGTAGATGGCCGCCTGCGCGAGCGCCAGATCGCCCTCGGGGATGCCGAGGAAGTGAACCGCCTGCATGGCGGCGACGCACTGTTCGAGCGCGCGCGGATCGGCGAGAGAGATATCCTCGATGGCCATGCGCACCAGGCGGCGGGCGATATACATGCGGTCCTCGCCGGCTTCGAGCATGCGCGCCAGCCAGTAGAGGGCAGCATCGGCGTCGCTGGAGCGCACGCTCTTGTGCAGCGCGCTTATGAGGTTGAAGTGTTCCTCGCCGCCTTTATCGTAGAGCAGCACTTTGCGCTGGATCGCGTCCTGCACGGCCTCGGGGGTGAGGGCGCCGGAGGGCGACGCGGCGGCAGCGGCTTCGAGGGTGTTGTAGGCCTGGCGGCCGTCGCCGTTGGAGTAGATCGCGATCTGCTCGAGCAGGTCCTCCGGCGCCTGCAAATCGATCACGGGGAGCGCGCGCCGCAGCAGCGTGACGGTTTCTGGCACAGTGAGCGGACGCAGCGCGTAGACGCGTGAGCGCGAGAGCAGCGCGGAGATCACTTCGAACGACGGATTCTCGGTGGTGGCGCCGATTAGGACGATGTCGCCTCGCTCCACGTAGGGGAGGAACGCGTCCTGCTGCGCCTTGTTGAAGCGATGGATTTCGTCGACGAACAGAATGGTGCGGCGTCCGAGGCGGCGCAGGCGCTCGGCGTCCGCCATCACCTGCTTGATTTCCTTGATGCCGCTGAGCACCGCACTGAACGGGATGAACTCGCAGCGGGTGACACCGGCGATGAGCCTGGCGAGCGTGGTCTTGCCGACGCCGGGCGGCCCCCAGAGGATGATGGACGTGAGTTCGTCGCGCTCGATCTGTTTGCGCAGCGGCTTGCCGGGGCCGAGGATGTGCTCCTGCCCGATGTACTCTTCGAGCGTGCGCGGGCGCATGCGCTCGGCGAGCGGACGCTTCGTATCCGCGGCGGCGGCCGTCCGCGGCTCTTCAGGTGGAGTGGAATCGAAGAGGCTCACTCGCCGCGCATCCTCTGGCGGCGCGCTTCGTAGAGCAGGATGCCGGCCGCCACGGCCGCGTTGAGCGACTCCACGCCGACGGTGGGAATCGAAATCTCCCGCGCAGCGGCGCGCAGTGTTTCCCTGACGCCGTGCGCCTCGTTGCCGATGATGAAGGCGCACCTTCCGGTGAGGTCGGTTTCGGACAGCCGGGTGACCGCGCCGTGCGACTGCGCGGGAACACCGGCGAACCACTCGACGCGGTTCTGCTTGAGCGCCGCGCGCACCAGTTCCACATCCACCCCGTAGAGGAAGGGCACGCGGAAGAGCGATCCGGCGGAGGCGCGGATGACTTTGGGATTCCACGGGCTGACGGTGCCCTTGAGGAACAGCATGCCGCTGGCCCCGAAGGCCTCGGCGGCGCGCGCAATGGTGCCGGCGTTGCCGGGGTCCTGCAGACCGTCGAGCACGATGACGAGCGGGCGGCCGCGGAACACCTGCTCGAGTTTCCATTCGGGCGGCTTGACCAGCGCCATCACGCCCTGAGCGGTCTCGGTGGCCGAGATCTCCTGAAACAGCGGATCCGGCAGCACGGCGACCTGGACGCCGTGCAGTCCGCGGACGTGCTTTTCGGCGGTGCCGCGCACGCTTTCGGCGGCGATCACGGTCTTGACCTCGCAATCGCTGCGCAGCGCTTCCTCGAGCAGGTGGAAGGTTTCGGCGATGCACAGGCCCGCGGAGGTGAGGCTGCCGCGCGAAATGGCGCGGCGCACATCCTTGAGGAGCGGGTTGGCGGCGCTGGTGATGGTCTCTGGCCTGGCCATACTGATTACAATATGGTGTCTGCACGTTCAGAATAGCGCACACATGAAGAGAGCGATACGCATCGGGATCGCGCTGACGATCGCAGGATTGGCCGCAGCGATCGGGTTGCTGTCGGTGCGGGTAGAGCGGCAGAGCCAGCGCGACGAAGCGCGACCGGCGGACGTGATCCTGGTGCTGGGCGCGGCGGAATATCGCGGGCGGCCATCGCCGGTACTCAAGGCGCGGCTGGATCACGCGCTGGAACTGTACCAGCGCGGACTGGCGCCGCGGATCATGACCACGGGCGGCGCGGGCGGCGAGACGGTGTACACGGAGGGCACGGTGGGGCGCGCCTACCTGGCCAGCCGCGGGGTGCCTCCCGAGGCCGTCATTGTGGAGAACGAAGGCGAGAGCACGGTGCAGTCCACCACGACGGCGGTCGAGATCATGCGACGCATGGGGCTGGGCTCGGCGATAGTGGTGAGCGACGGGTACCACATCTATCGCGTGAAGAAGATGCTGGAGGCGCAGGGAATCGCGGCGTACGGGTCGCCGCGCAAGGAGAGCGGGTCGGACACCCTACACGACTACTGGAACGACGTGAAGCAGGCGATCGGGTATCTGTTGTGGCGGGCCGGGGTTCCGGTCTGAGAAGGCTCAGAAGGCGGGTCGGGAGAACGGCCCGGGGGGTCAAGGGGCGGAAGGCGGGGAGAGTGCGTAGACGGCGTAGCGGGAGTTTTCCCAGAGCGGGGCGGCGCCGGAGAGATGTTCGCGGCGGAGGACCACGTAGCGGATGCCGAGCGCCTCGTAGCGCGGCAGATCGGCGGGGGTGAATTTGCGGGCCAGGGTCTGCTGCCAGCGGAACCACCATTGCTCGCCGAAATCGCGGAGGTAGTTGACCTGGCCGCCGCCTTTCCAATCCACGTAAACGGCGCGCAGCGCGTCCGCGCGGAAGACGCCCGGGTCGAGGCTGCGCGGAGTGTCGGCGAAGAGGAACACGGCGTCGCGCGGGGTGTTGGCGCGGGCCCACGCGCTGAGCTGGGCGAGTTCGGGCGTCTGAATTCGCGGGTAATTGACCACGCCGCCGATCCACGGAATGGCGAAGAAGGCGGCGCAGGCGACGGCCGGCGCCCAGCGTCCGGAGAAGGCGGCGGCCGCGCCCAGCGCGAGCGCGAGCGCGATCCGTCCCCAGGCGAAGGGGCCGGTGACGACGGGCTGGAGCGGCAGCAGGAAGGCGAGCGCGAGCCAGGCGGCGGCTTCGGTTTTGCGCGCGGCGCGGAATCCCGCGGCGGCGGTAGTAAGCGTCATCGCCAGGGTGACGAAGAGCAGGGTGCGCATGGGCTGCAGTTGCGGGATCACGCCCCACTTCCACTGCTCGAGCAGCAGCCAGGAGACGGGCATGGTGAGGAGTCCGATGAATGGCAGTCCGAGGAGAAAGGCGCGGGCTTCGATGGGGATGGCGCCGCGCAACCGGCTCATGGCCAGCACCAGGATGGCGAACAGGATCACGTAGTGCGCGATGATGTGCCACGGCCAGGTGGAGATGAAGACGTAGGACGCGCGCATGCGCTGCAGCATTTCGATGAGCGGGGAGAGGTGGGTGATGAAGGTCTGGTTCTGCGGCTGCGAGCGCGCCGCGGCGCCGAGGATGGCGACGGCCACGGCGAGCGGCGCGAAGGCGACCAGGCGCTCCTTGCGATTCCGGTCCGGCCACAGCGCGAGCAGGGTCCACATGCCCCAGAAAGCCAGCGCGGTGGGGGGATGATACAGCACAGCGGCCGCGCCAGCGAAGCCCGCGCCGCGATAGCGCGCGCGCGAAGCCAGCCCCATGGCGAGCAGGACCAGGGGGAGGGCGAAAGCGCGCGGTGAAGGCTCGTACTCCACGGTGAGGACGGTGGGGCCGGCGACGACGGCGCCCAGCGTACAGATGGCCGCGGCCGCGAGGGACGCGCCGTAGCCGAGTCCGAGCGCTTCGGCGAGCAGCATCAGACCCCAGAAGCAGAGGGCGCGGGTGGCGATCTGCTGGGCCGCGAGCACCTCTTCGAAGCCGAGCCCCGTGACGCGGCGGAGGAAGATCGCGGTCTCGTCGTAGAGCGTGTAGGCGACGTGCGGCTCGGCGACCAGGATGTCATTGCGCAGCACGGAGGGGTCGCGCAGGTGTTCCAGGATGGGCGCGTAGATTTGGGTATCCTGCTGAAGCCATGTGTGCCCGGGGAACTGGAAAAAGCTCAGCAGCGCGAACGCCAGGCACAGGGAGGCCGTCGCGAGGCGCTTCATTTGGCCGGAGTCTTATCCAACTGCTGCTTGATCCAGACGCGGCCGGGGTCCAGCGAGAGCGCCTTATTGAAGGCCTGCCGCGCGTCGGCGTCGCGGTTCTCCTTGCGCAGGCTCATGCCGAGCCAGAGGTAGGCCTCGGCGTTTTTGGGATCGAGTTCGATGGCTTTTTGAAAATCGGGGATGGCGATCTTCGCGCCGCCGCCGAGTTGAGGGGGCAGGTAGTAGTTGCCCACGCCGCGGGCCACGTACATCATGGACGATTTGGGGGCTTTCTCGACGGCCTTGTTGATCGCGTCCCTGGCCTTGGGGCCGTAGCTGAGGCCGCTCATGAGGTCTGTGACGGCCTGCCCGTAGAGGGTGCCCAGCACGCGATAGTTCTCGGCGCTGCCGGGTTGCATGGCGATGGCCTTCTCGCCGAATTTCATCCCCTGTTCGGCGAACTGGCGTCCGGCCTTGCGGTCGCGGAGTTCGATGGTTACTTCGGCGAGGTAGGAGTAGGCCAGCGCGGCGCGATATTGCGCGGCGGCGTCCCCGGGAGTTTTGAGCGCGGATGCGCCGGCATCCGCGGCGAGTTTTTCGAGCGCCGCGCGGTCCTGCCGGTCGCGCGCCGATTCCAGGGGCGAGGGCGCGGCGACAGCGACAAACGCGGCCATGATGATTGCCAGCATGAGTATCTCTTCTATTACATCAGAGAGCGGCGACCCGCCGGTGCACCATCAGGAAGTAAAGCGCGACCCCGACCAGTAACACGCCGTTCACCGCCAGCACCAGAGGCGCCGTATAGAGTTCGACGAGCCTGCCGGCCAGCAGGTTTCCGAGCGGCATGCCGCCGCGGAAGGCCACGTTGTACACGCTCATGACGCGCCCGCGCATTTCGTTGGTGGTGATCAACTGCACCAGCGAGTTGACCAGCGCGAAGACGGCGATCAGGGAGACGCCGCCGAAGAACAGAGCCAGGCAACTGAACCACACCGATTGGGAGAGGGCGAAGGCGGAGATGGCGCCACCGAGACAGGCCAGCATGACGAGCGCGGCGCGGCCCTTGCGGGGCATGTTGCCGAGCCAGGCCAGGGTGAGCGAGCCGGCGATGGAACCCACGCCGAAGGCGGTGAAGAACAGGGTCAGCACCGTCGCCGGCGGCAGTCCGCCGACGATTACCTTCCTGGCATAGAACGGCAGGAAGGTCATCATCGGAATGCCGAGCAGGGTCATGCAGAAGGCCAACACCATCAAGGCCTCCATGGCACCCTGCTTGCGCACGAAACCGATGCCTTCCTTGATGCTGGTGAGGATGGAATCGCTCGACTTTTGCGGGAGGAACTTCGGTTTGACCAGGATCAGGGCGATGACGGGCGCGAGGAAGGAGAGCCCGTTGAGGCCGAAGCACCAGACCTGGCCGAGGTGGGTCATGGCGAGTCCGCCGAGCGCCGGGCCGATGACGCGCGCCACGTTGAACTGAATCGATTGCAGCGCGATCGCGTTGGGCATGTCCTCCTTCTCCACCAGGGTGGGGATCAGCGCCTGGTAGGCGGGGCCGCCGAAGGCCTGGGCGAGCCCGGTCACGAAGGAGCAGGCCAGCACTTCCCACACGCGCACCACGCCGAGCGAGATGAGCAGGGTGAGCAGCAGGGCGCAACCCATCTGCACATATTGGGAGGCGAGCAGCACCTTGCGGCGGTCGATGCGGTCGGCGACGACCCCGCCCACCAAAGAAAACAGGAAGATGGGGATGCCGCCGAGGAAGGCGTCCAGACCCAACAGGAAGGCGGAGTTATCGGTCAGGCTGAGGACCAGCATGCCCTGCGCCATGATCTGCATCCATCCGCCGGTGCTGGAGGTGCATGCGCCGATCCACATGCGGCGATAATCGCGATAATGAAAGGCTTTGAAAACCCGCTCGATCACGGCTGGATATTTAGGGCAGGGGCGAATTGGATGGCGTCAGGAATACAAGGATTGTACCAGTTTCAGGCGCGTCCGACGAGTTCCATGGTGTCCGTCCCCACACCGCCGGCGGGCAACAGAATGGTGAACTTCGTGCCCTTGCCGGGCGTACTGTCCACGTGGATCCTGCCGCGGTGGGCCTTGACGATCCAGGCGACGAAACTCAAGCCAAGGCCGAGCCCCTGCTCGGGCGCGGGCGCGGTGCCTTCGCCCGGGACGCGGTAGAAGCGGTCGAAGATGTGCGGCAAGTGCTGGGTGGGGATGCCCTTGCCGGTGTCTTCCACGACGATGCGGACGCTGTCCTCCGCGGAGGCAACCGAGAGCCGTACCTCGCCGCCTTCGGGGGTGAACTTGAGCGCGTTGGAGAGCAGGTTGGTGATGAGCCGCTCAATCTGCACGCGGTCCACGATGGCCGGGCACTCGGCGGGGAGGTCGGCAACCAGCCGGATGCCGGCGGCTTCGGCGGGGATCTGGAACTGGTCCACCAGATCGCCGGCCACCTGGCAGAGATCGAGGCGCGACTTTTGCAGGACAAGTTGCCCGCTTTCCGCCTGCGAGAGCAGCAGCAGCGCGCGCACGATCTGGGAGAGGCGGTCGATATCCTGCAGCGCGTTGAACATGGCCTCGCGGTACTGGTCGGTGGTCTGCGCGGTGAAGAGGGCAACTTCGAGCTGGCCGCGAATGGCGGTGATGGGGGTGCGCAGCTCGTGGGAAACATCGGTCGAGAACTGGCGCACCTGGCGGAAGCTTGCCTCCAAACGTTCGATCATGCGGTTGAACGTGAGGATCAGGTAGTCGAGTTCATCGCCGGCGTCGCGCATGGGGATGCGCAGGCTCAAGTTGCTGCCGGTGATGCGCTGCGCGGTGCGCGCCACTTCGAGCACCGGGGTGAGCGCGCGTCCGGCCATGAAATAGCCCAGCAATGAGCCCAGCAGCAGGGCCAGGGGGATCACCGCCGCATAGAGCAGCGAGTACGCCCGCAGGATGCGGACGTTCTCGGCGTAGGACGCTCCGATGGCGGCGTAGAAGGGCGCGCCGTGTCCTTCGGCGTAGACCACGCCCCAGCGGATCTTCACCGGCTCTCCCTTGGAGGTTTTGCGGTCCAGCCAGAAGAAGCTGTTGCTGTGAGGCGAGGCGAGGGCGGCGCGCACGCGGGCCTTGATGTCGCCGGGCTTATCGATGCCGATGTCCTGGTAGGCGGTGGAGACGGCCGGCTCCTTGGTCTTCCAGTCGGGGATGACGTTGCCGTCCTGGTCGGTCACGATGTAGATCTTGCGCAGGTCGAGCGTGATGGTGGTCTCGTCGGAATCGTCTGTGTCGTAATACCAGGCGGCGGTAAAGCGGTAGTTGTAGTCGGGGTCGCGCTCGATGCGCATGTAGCCCTTGAGGGCCTTCCACTCGCCGTCCAGGCGGGTTTCCACCTGCTGATTCAGGACGCTGTCGAGGCGCTGTCGGAAGAGCAGCGCGACGAAGGTGAAGAGCACGGCGAAGAGCACCGCGTAGCTGAGTGTGAGGCGGAAGCGCAGCCCACGGGAAGCCCGCCGGAGATCGCCGCGGCTTTTCACGTCAGACCTGCCGTTCGCCGGCGGCTTCCCCGGAACGTTCCAGGAAGCGCTCCGGCACATCGATCATGTAGCCGATGCCGCGCACGGTTTGAATCAACTTCTGCGAAAAGCGGTCGTCGATCTTGCTGCGCAGGTGGCGAATATAGACGTCCACGATGTTGGTGAGGCCGTCGTAATCCATGTCCCAGACGTGCTCAACGATCATGGTGCGGCTGAGGGGGCGGCCCTTGTTGCGCATCATGTACTCGAGGATGCCGAATTCCTTGGGGGCGAGGTCGATGGTTTCGCCGCCGCGGGTGACCTTGCGGCGGACGCAATCGAGGGCAAGGTCGCCCACCTGCAAGCGTTCCGGCGCGGGTTGGCCGCGGCGGAGCAGGGCGCGCACGCGGGCCAGGAGTTCGACGAAGGCGAAGGGCTTGACCAGGTAATCGTCGGCGCCGGTTTCGAGGCCTTTGACGCGGTCGTCGAGAGCGCCGCGAGCGCTCAGGATCAAAACCGGCGGACCGACCTTGCGGCCGCGGATACGTTCCAGCACCTGCAGTCCGTCCATGTCGGGCAGCATGCGGTCGAGCACCACCAGGTCGTAATCGGTCGAGTGGACGCACTCGATCGCGGTGGCGCCGTTTTCCGCCGAATCGACGGCGTACCCGGCGCCCTCCAGTCCCCGGCACAAGAAGTCGGCGATGCGCTTTTCGTCCTCGACGACCAGTATCCTCATTCCTTACCAGCTTATCGCACGGCTCTAATGGGCGCGTTTCAGCGACATGGGCGGGGCTTCGAAATCGGGAGCCGTGGTCTTGAGGACGATTTCATCGGCGCTTTTGACGGTGCCTTCGCCGACGAACTTGGTCGGGGTGCCGCCCATATCCACCATGACGGAAAAGGAGAGTTTGTCCCCGTCCACCTTACCTTCGGCCAGCGGTAGGTCGCCGTTGGGGCCGGTGACGGTGCCGGTGAGCTTGGCTCCGTCCTGCTTGAAGTTGTAGGTGAGGGGGATCTGGTTGTCGCCAGCGACCATGGTGCCGGTCCAGGTGCCGGAGATGTCGGCGGCGAAAAGAAGAGCCGCGCAGAAAGCGGCGGCCAGAGCAAGGGAGAAAAGGCGTCGTGCCATGGGTGCAATTCTACCTCCGTTATGGCTTCCGATTTCGGGCTACGCTAGTCTGAAGCTAATGGAGAAGACCGGCGGAGTCAGTTGGGCGAGGCTCGGGCGCGTCGAGAAGGCGCTGCTCGTCGCCGTGGCGCTGTACGCGCTGCTGTACTTCACCGGCGTTGCGCCCCTGCTGCGGTTCGGCGTGGCGGTTGTGGGCGTGTTCCTGCTGGCGGGCAGCCTGTACCGGCTGGCGCGTTACGCGCTGCGCAACCTGATCTGGCGCCTGCGCAACCGGCTGATTGTGGCCTACCTGTTCATCGCGGTGGTGCCGATCGTGCTGATCCTGGTCCTGCTGGCGACCACGGCATATGTGGTGGTGGGGCAGATGGCGGTGTACCTGGTCTACACCGAGTTGCAGAACCGGATGCGCGTGCTCACGTTTCCGGCCAACAACCTGGCGCGGGCTCCGGCGCGCGATCCCCAGATCGCGCTCAACCAGACCGTCAACACGGTGCGGCGGCAGTTCAAGGATTTCGAACTGCTTTCCACGGGCGAGACGCCGCTGCGCTACCCGCCGGATTCGAAACTGGCTCCGCCTCCGGAGGCATGGAAGAACACCAGCGGACTGGTACTTCGCCTGGTGGACGGCAAGGAAAAGCTCTACGGGTGGGCGCACTCCGAGCAGGGGAAAAACGAGGTCACGATCATCGCTCCGATCACACCGGACCTGCTGGACGACCTGCGTCCGGGCATCGGGGACGTCAATTTCAAGGACTTCACGCCGCGCGCGGTGAGATCGCATGTTCCGCCGCAGGCCAACGCGCTGGATTTCCGCTTCACCTTTCTGTATCCGGTGGACGTGCCCTACTGGGATGAGCCTGAAAAAGGGGCGCGGCGCAACTACCTGCTGGTGGACACCCGCTTCAGCGCGGTGCTCGCGATCATCTTCGGCCAGAAGGCGGACTGGAGCGACCTGGCGCTGACGTTCGTCATGGCGCTGATCACGGTCTTCCTGCTGGTGGAGGTCGCGTCGCTGTACGCCGGGGTCAAGCTGACGCGCACGATCACCGGCGCGGTGCACGAGATGTACGAGGGCACGGAGCACGTGCGCAAGGGCGATTTCGGGTACCGCATCCGGGTGCAGGGCAACGATCAACTGGCGGAGTTGGGGCAGTCCTTCAACGCCATGACGGAGAACCTGGGCAGGTTGATCGTGGTAGCCAAGGAAAAGGAGCGGCTGGAGAGCGAACTGGCGATCGCGCGCGAAGTGCAGAACCAGCTTTTCCCCAAGCAGGCACCGGAGGTGAAGTCGCTGGAGTTGCGCGGGGTGTGCAATCCGGCTCGCATGGTGTCCGGCGATTACTACGACTTCATGACGCTGCCGCACGATGGGCTGGCGTTCGCGATTGGAGACGTGGCGGGCAAGGGGATTTCGGCGGCGCTGCTGATGGCGTCGATCCAGTCCACGATGCGCACGCAGCTTGCCGCGTTCAACGGGAACGGCGGCGGAGGGCAGGCGCTGTCGGCCGCCACACTGGTCTCCACGCTGAACCGCCAGCTTTACGCGACGACGTCGCCCGAAAAGTACGCCACGTTTTACTTCGCGCTGTATGACGAGAAAACGCACGCGTTGACCTACACCAATGCCGGGCACCTGGCGCCGATGCTGTTGCGCGGGCAGGAGTTCCAGATGCTGGATTCGACCGGCACGGTGGTGGGTGCGTTCCCGATCGCGCGCTACGAGGAGAAGACCGTCACACTCGAGCCGGGCGACCTGCTGCTGGCCTACACCGACGGCATCGTGGAGCCGGAGAATGTGTACGGCGAGCAGTTCGGCGAGGAACGGTTGCAGGAACTGATGATCAAGTACGCGCACGCCGATTCGAGTGAGCTCATCGCGCGCACGATGGAAGCGGTAGTCCAGTGGACGGGCGCGGACGAATTGCCGGACGATATGACCATGGTGGTGGCGCGCCGCATATGAAGATACTGACCGCGGAAGAAATGCGCGAGGTGGACCGGCGAACGATCGCTTCCGGCATCCCGGGGCTGGTCCTGATGGAAAACGCCGGGCACCGGGTGGTGGAGTTTCTGGCGGAACGCTTCCGGCCGCTCGCCGGCCAGCGGATCGTGGTGCTGTGCGGCAAGGGCAACAACGGCGGCGACGGGATGGTGATCGCGCGGCAACTGCGTACGCGCTTCCGGCCGGCCGCGCTGCATGTGGTGTTGGCGGCCGATCCGGAGAGCCTGCGGGGCGACGCCGCGGCCAACCTGCGGATGCTCGCGGCGTGCGGATGCGAGGTGCTGCGCGAGATCCCGCCGGAAGCGCGGCATGCGACGCTGGTGATCGACGCGCTACTCGGGACGGGCATCGCGGGCGCGGCGCGAGGGCCGATGCTGGACGCGATCCGCGAGATCAACAGCGGCTTCCCGCTGGCGAAGGTGGTCGCGGTGGACATCCCTTCGGGGATGGCGAGCGACAGCGGCGCGAGCGAGGGAGAATTCGCGCGCGCGGACGCGACCGTGACTTTCACCGCGCCCAAGATCGCGCACGCCATGCCGCCGAACTGCGACCGCCTAGGCGAACTCGTGGTGGGCGCGATCGGCAGTCCGGCGGAGTTGTACGCGGAGGCGAAACTGGAGATCGTGGAGCCGGCGATGTTCGCCGGGTTACTGGCGCCGCGCCCGCGCTGGGGCCACAAGGGCACGTTCGGCCACGCGCTGATCGCGGGCGGAGCGCCGGGCAAGAGCGGCGCCGCCGCGATGAGCGGGGTCGCCGCGCTGCGCGCCGGGGCCGGGCTGGTGACGGTGGCGTCGTCCGCGCCGCAGGCGATCGCCGCGCACGCGCCCGAGATCATGACGGCATCGCTCGCGGAAGGCCTGGAGACGCTGGCGCGGGGGAAGACGGTGGTCGCCATCGGTCCCGGGCTGGGTAACGGAAGCGACGCGCGCGCGGTGCTGGAGGCGGCGGCGAAACTGGCGCAACCGGTGGTGCTGGATGCCGACGCGCTGGTGGGCGCACCCGCCGCGCCCGCGGGCGCGATCCGCGTGCTCACGCCGCATCCCGGAGAGATGGCTCGGCTCACCGGACGGAGCGGCGCCGAAGTGCAGGCGGACCGCATCGGGATCGCGCGCGGGTATGCGGTGGAGCATGGCGTAATCCTGGTGCTGAAGGGGCAGCGGACGCTGATCGCGTTCCCGGGCGGCTGCGTCTGGATCAACCCCACGGGCACACCCGCGCTGGGCACGGGCGGGTCCGGCGACGTGCTCACGGGCATGATCGCGGGCCTGATGGCGCAGTTCCCCGACCGCGCCGGGGAAGCCGTGGCGGCCGCGGTGTACCTGCACGGACTGGCCGCCGAGATCGGCGTCCGAGCCGTGGGCGAGAAGTGCCTGATCGCCACCGATGTGCTGACTTACCTGCCGGACGCGATGGAGGAGTGTGCCGCTCTACCGGACCGCGTCTGAGGAAGAGACGGTGGCGCTGGGCGAGCGGCTGGCGGGGGACCTGCCGCGCGCCGGAGTTGTGCTGTTGATCGGCAACCTGGGGGCGGGCAAGACCACGCTGGCGAAGGGCATCGCGGTGGG
>JAFDVU010000205.1 GCA_018268835.1 Acidobacteriota bacterium
AACCTGACCACGATGGGGGAGGTGCTGCCGCGCTATGAGAACTTCGCGCGCATCGATCCGGCGGTGAAGGACGAGTGGGGGATTCCGTCGTTACGCATCACGCATCGCTACACGGACAACGAGCACGAGATGGCGAAGGACGCCACGGAGACGGCGGCGGAGATCTGCCGCGGCGCGGGGTTCGAGGTGATCGTGCAGCATGCGCAGATGGTGCCGCCGGGAGAGAGCATCCACGAGTTGGGGACGTGCCGGATGGGGAGTGATCCGAGGAAGAGCGTGCTCAACGGGTTCAACCAATCGCACGACGTGAAGAACCTGTTCGTGATGGACGGGAGCGCGTTTGTGTCGGGCGGGTCGCAGAATCCGACGCTGACGATTCTGGCGCTGGCGATGCGGGCGAGCGAGTACCTGGCGGAGCGGATGAAGCGGCGCGAGTTGTAGCGGACGGGCCGGCGCTACTGGGCCGCGGGGACGAAGACGATGCGCGCGGCGGCGGAAGAGGCGTCGAGCAGCCAGAGCGGGCCTTTGCCGAGATCGTTGAGCCGGTAGGCGGTGCCCATGCGGACAAGGCCGGCCGGGCGGCAGTCGCAGGCGATGGCAGTGCGGTCGCCGGTGGTGAGATCGATCGCAGTGACCGAAGTCGAGGCCAGGAAGAGGCGCCGGCCGTCGGGGGAGAAGTCGGCGCCGTGGACGCCGGAGAGGCCGGGCAGGCGGCGTACGGTGGCGGCGCCGGCGGCATCCTGGAAGAGGGCGATGGTCTGCGAGTCGATGACGGCGGCGTCGTGCCCGCCGGGCGCGAAGACGGGCAACGCGCCGGCGGCGGCGTCGGTGAGGGTGTGTGAATCGCCGGCAACGCCGAGCAGTTGCATGGAGCCGTTATTGCCGTAGAGCAGGTATAGCCCGTCGTCGCTTACCGCTACCGGGCCGCTGCCGGGGCGGCGCCTTTTGCCGTAGGCCAGGGCGCCGGGGGCGGCGGCGAGGTCCGCGGGCACTTCGATCGTGCCGGCGACGGTGGGGGCGGAGGGCAGCCCCTTGTAGATGCGCACGCTGCCCGGAGTGATGAGGGCGAGAGCGGTACCGGACGGGCTGTAGACGGCGCGTTCGGGCGCGACCAGGCCCTCGGCCTGGATCGGGGCGGCCTGGCCGGCGTCGAGCCGGAAGATGCGGGGGGTGCCGTCGGCGGCGACGATGAGAGCCGAGTCGAGCTTCGGCGAGACCCAGGCGGCGCTCACGGCGACGCCCAGATCCACCGGGCCGCCTACCAGGGCGGCGCCGGGGATGCCCTGCAGTACGCGCAGGGACTGGCCGCGCGCGTCGAAGATGTAACCCGAGACCGGCCCGCCGACGGTACCGGTTTGCGCCGGCAGCATCGCGGCGCCGGCGCACAGACCGAGAAGAAGCGTTCTGGATATGGCCATGGTTACCTCGGAGGTCCGACCGTACCGCTACCAGCGGTCACGGTCGTCGGATTCGGGGTGATCGCGGCAGCCGAAGAGGATCCGCCGTTATGGGTGGCGTAGACCGCGCCGCCGACCGCGGCCGCGCCGACTACCGCGAGGATGGCGATCAGCTTGGCGGAGAGCACTCCGCCGGCAGCAGCGCCGGCCGCGCCCACGAGCGCATTCGTCTGGCGGATGGTGGTGTTGCCGGTCCGCCCCTGATAATTCGCGTTCACGCGGATTTGAAACTGGCCGCGGACGGCATTGGGACGGAACCCGCGGGCGACCGCCTGGCCCTGCTGGTCCGTGGTCACGGTCAGCGTGTGGGCGCTGTTGGCGAAAGTGCCGCCGGCTCCGCGCTCGGGCAGAGTAAACGTCACGATGGCGCCGGCGATGGGCTTGTGGTTCTCGTCCTGAACCTGCACGATGGGCTCGCGCGCCGTGCGCTGTCGAATATTGTTAATGGCGCCGTCGCCTTCCACCACAATCAGGTTCAGCATGGGCGCGACCTGGTTCTGGGCACTGGCCCACAGGCAAATCGCCAGAAATGCAGACACTCCCCGCACGGAAACCTCCGATGCTCATTATGGCACGCAGATGCGGAATTGTGGCTGACATTCCAGCGGGAACTTCGGGCAGGGCGGCCGGGAAGTGCCGCCGCCCTGCTTCCCCGGGGTTTCGCGCGGGTCAGGAGCCGGCGCCCACCAGGGTGTTCATGGCGCCGATGGACTGCAGCAGGCTGTCGGACTGGGCGTTAAGTTCGCTGGATGCCGCGGCGGTCTGCTCGGCGTTGGCGGCCAGGCCCTGGGTCATGCCGTTCAGCCCGACGACGGCGAGATTGAGCCGTTCGATATCGGCGCTCTGCGCGGTGGCGACCTGGGCGATGTCGTTCATGGTCTGGTTGAGGGGGGTGCCACGTTGTTGAATTTCGTCCAGTTGCTGGACGACCCGGGCACAGATCTCGACCCCGTTTTTCGTGCTCGCGATCGAATTGCCGACCAGTTCGGCCGTCTCCTGTGCCGCGCGCGCGCTGCGCTGGGCCAGGTTGCGCACTTCGTCGGCGACCACCGCAAAGCCGGTGCCGTATTGCCCTGCCCGCGCCGCCTCCACGGCTGCGTTGAGGGCCAGGATGTTGGTTTGGAACGCGATCTCATCGACGGTGCGGGTGATTCGGGAGACGCTTTCGCCGGCGGCACGGATCTCTTCCATGGCGGTCTGCATCTGGAGCATCTGTTCGCCGCCGCGAGCGGCCGCCTGGCTGGTCTGTCCGGCCAGGTGCCGTGCCTGCTCGACGCCCTCGCCGGCTTTGCGCGTCTCGTCGGCCACGCGTTGCAGAGACTGCGAGATTTCTTCCAGGGTGGAAGCCTGTTCGGTGGAACTCTGGGCCAGCGCCTGCGATGCCGCGGCGATCTGGGTAGAGGCCGAGGATGTTTCATTGCTCGACACGTGAACGCTCTGGACCACCTTGCCCAGCGGGGCGATGATGGAACGGCGGGAATACCACAGGAACAGGCCGCAGACCAGCAGGCCGGTGGGGAGCATCCAGAACAGGGTTTCATGCAGGGCCGCCGCCTGCGCCCGGGCGCTGGCGACGTGGTCCACCTGGTCGAGGTGGGCCTTAAGCACGAACGCGCCGTGGATCTCGCCTTCGTGCCAGCCTTCCATCCGGTATCCCAGCCCGTCCTTGCCGTCGTGAGTCGGGCTGGTGCCGGGGTCGCCGTGGCAGAGCAGGCAGTCCGCGGTGAGCCGGATGGGCCGCGCATAGACAATCAGATTGGCGCCGCGGTCAGCCAGGAAATACTCGTCCTGGCCGCTACGCTCCAGAGTGTCGATGATGGCTGCTTCCTCTGGAGTCGGTTCGTTGCGCGGGTTGCGGGCCTGGCGCTTGGGGACACGGAACTCGAATCCCTCTTTCGCGGCCACGTCCTGGATGGAGTTCCAGGCGGAAACCACCGGGACGCTGCGGTACAGGTCGGTTTGCCGGAAATCCGATGCGGCTCTGGCCTCGGCGGTCAGACGGGCATCGTCGAATGCGTGGTCGGAGCGCAGCCGCGACATGGCGGTGCGGGTGTTTTCGGCGGCGGTCACCGCCGCGCGCATGGTATTGCGGGTCAGTTCGATTCCCTGGTTGCGAATGGTGTGGTTCTGGACGTAAAGTGCGACTCCAGTGCTCACAGTAACGGCGGCGATGGTGGCTGCGGTGATCTTTCCTGCGATGGTGACGGGCAGCATGCCCTCTCCTAAACTGATGGATTTCCGGCCGATGGCGGGTGCGCCCTGCTCTGGCGCACATAGAGTATATCGGCCGGAACGGGATTAACCTGCAGAGGGGATGCCCGATTCAGGGGCTACCCTTTCGGCGGGGAAACGCACGCGGCTGAGAACCGCTACGCCCAGCAGCAGGATCAGCGCCGCACTTTGAAAAGCGGCACCCAGGCCGAGGTGCTGCTCCAGAAAGCCGGCCAGCGCTACCGCCGCACCTCCGGCCAGACACCCGCCCAGGTTGAGAATCCCGTAGCCGGTGGCCGAGTGGGAAGCGCCGGAGACATCGCGCAGGACCGGCATTGTATTGCAGTCGAAGAACCCGCGTCCCAGGCCGAATGCGACGAGGGCGCCGATCAGCAAAGGCATGGATGAAGCGACGGAGATCAGCGCCAGGAACGGCGCTCCGGCCGTCAGTCCGGCGATCTGCGTGTACAGACGGGCGCGGGGCGTAAAGCGGCTCCAGCGATCCGCCAGGATGCCGCCGGCGACTACGCCCGCATAGCTGGCGGCCTGAATGTAGAACGTTGCCGAAAACCCGGCGGCAGCCAGCGTCATGTGGAACCGCTCGTAGAGAAACAGCGGCAGCCAAGTGTAGACCAGCCAGTTGGCCAGAGCGAGCGAGATGAAGCCCGCGGCGACCATCAGGAACGAAGGGTTGCCCAGCAGCGTCCGAATCGATTCGAGGAATTGGCCGCTGCCGTCACGCGGCGCGTCCCGGCGCAGTGCGGCCAGAAGCACGAGGAAGTAAACGGCGCCGGCAAATCCGAGGATCGTGAAGACCTCACGCCAGCCACTGGTCTCGCCCATCCAGCCTCCCCAGGCGCCGCCCAGCACCATCCCGGTGTAGAGGCCGGACTGGTGCAGTCCAGTGGCAAGGGAGCGGCTGCTCGCATCGTGACGATCGGCGATGAGGGCCAGAGCGGCCGGCAGATAGAACGCTTCGCTGACACCCATGAGGCCACGCGCCCATAGCATGGCGTGGATCGAAGCCACGTGGCCGGTGATCCAGGTGGCGGCGCTCCACACGAGCAGGCTGGCCAGGATGACCCGGACGCGGCCGAAACGGTCGGCAGCGTAACCGCCCAGCGGGCTGAGCAAGCCGTAGGCCCATAGAAAAACGGTGCTCAACAAGCCAAGCTGAAACGAAGTGGCCGCCAGATCCCGGGTAAGGACCGGGAAGAGCGAAAAGAGCACCTGGCGGTCCAGATAGTTAAGCAGCGCCGCGCCCCAGAGCAGGGCGACCAGCAGCCAGCGGTTCATACCCGGGGCAGGCCGGGCAGCGCTTCGAGCGCGGAAATCAGGGTGCGCTCCTCGGCTTCGGTCAGCCGCAGGCGCGGCGCCAGCGCCGGGCCGCACGGCAGTCCCTGCCAACCCAAAGCCCGCTTGAGCGCCGGCAGGAAAGGCAGCGAAACCAGCACCCGAATCAGGTCGTTAATCCGGTCCTGCAGCGCCCGTCCCTCCGCCCAGCGGCCTGCGCGGGCATGATCGTACAACTCGACGAACCACCCGGGGACCATGTTGTAGATGCTCCCGATGCCGCCGGCGGCGCCCATCTGAAGACCGGCCACGAGCACTTCGTCGCGCCCGTTGAAAATCACCTTGCCCTGGCGCGCCAGAAGTGAAAGCGTGTAGAGATCGTAATCGGTGAACTTCAGGCCCGCCACTCCCGGCAGCGCACAGATCCGTTCGAGTTGGCCGATGCCGAGCGGCCCGCCGCTCTGTTCCGGGAAGTAATAGGCGAAGAAAGGCAGGGCCGTCGCCCCGGCCAGCGAGCGGACCAGTTCGAGCATCTCGGGGAAACTGGTACCGTGCGGGCGGATGGCGCTCACCGCCGCCGCGCCGTGCTTCTCGGCATGCTGCGCCAGATGGCGCGACTCCTCCACCGACCAACTGCCGACGTGAACGATCATGTGACGGCCGGCTAGCGTGTTGCGGCGCGCCGCCTCGACAATCTTCCGCCGCATGGCGGCCGGCAACAGCATGCCCTCGCCGGTGCTGCCGCACAGATACACTCCGTGGCAGCCGGCGCGGAAAACATGTTCCAGCAGCTTTTCGAGGGCGGGCGTATCCAGAGAAGAATCGTCTTTGAGCGGCGTCACCAGGGCTGGGAGGATGCCGTAAAGGGATGAGTTGGTCATGGTTTCGTCAGTTGGTTCAGCGGGAGGCGCACCAGGCGCAGCACGGCGGTTCCTGCCGCCGATACGGTTTCGTAGTGGCAGAGGAGGTTGCTGCCATCGCGCGACGCGGCCAGGTCGGAGTACCCCGCCCGGCCGGGTTCGAGGACGCGGGCGGTGGTCCACGTGGCGCCCTCATCGCGGCTGAGGCGCAGCGTCAGATTGCGGCGGTCCTTGCTGACGATGTCCCTACCGTCGGCGCGGGTGACGCAGTCTGGATTGGAAAACGCCCATAGGGGCGGGCCCTTCTTTCGCGGGACGCGCACCAGTCCGGCGGCACAGATGGGGTCGGTCAGAGTCTCGTCGAACTGAGGGGCGGACCAACGTGAGACGCCGTCGGGGCTGGTCAGAATGGTGCGGCGGTTACGCGGCGAGGTGGTGCGGACATTCATCGTCACACCACCGCCGGCGCGTTCGATCAGCGCGGTCTCGTTGGCGTTGGGGAACTCGGGGCGGTCCGCGAGGGCCAGTTCGCCGGCGTGCCAGGTGCGCCCATGGTCGTCGCTGTAGATGGTGGTGTTCACGGAAGGCCCGTGGCCGTTGCCCTGCGTCCCGAGCGCGAGCCACACGGGCACCAGGAGGCGTCCGTTCTTCAGTTCGATGCCGTGACCCGGTCCGGTGGCCGCCACGCGCCACGGATAACGGGAGCGCAGCGGTTCGAGCGCGGAGGTGATCTCCACGGGCGCACCGAAAGAGCGGCCGTCATCGTCGCTGCGCGTGTAGAAGACGCGCATGTACTCGGCGCAGAACAGCAGGTGCACGCGGCCATCCCGCGCGGCGATGGCCGCCGGGTTGTTGAACGTGCGCCAGTCCGGCCGGCCCTGATGGCGCTCGTTAGCGACGGGGTTCCGTTCGACGCCGGGGACTCTCGGCAGAATCGTGGGCGGCCCGAAGGAAAGTCCTCCGCGCGTGCCGCGGCGGAGGACGATATCGATATCGTCCCAGTCGCTGCCCGTGTGGCGGCGGGCCTCGGCGTATGCGAGCACGGTTCCGCGGCGCGTCACCACGAGGCCTGGAATGCGGTAGAGGAAGTAGCCGCCGCGCCCCGCTTCCCACAGGCCTGTGCTTTCCGGTTGCGCGGCGGCCGCGGCGGCGGCTCCGCCGGCGAGGCCGAGAACGAAGGCGCGCCGCGACCAGCGGGGCGTATCAGAATGCATATTTCAGCGCCAGTTGCACCACGCGCGGCCCGACCGCGGTTCCCGTGATGGTGCCAAAGAGGGGGTTGTTCAGCGTCGTGACCGGGTTCCCCAGGACGGTATGGTTGAGCGTATTGAACGATTCCAGCCGCACGGTGAGGCTCTGTTTTTCGTGAATCGGGAAGGTCTTGTGCAGCCCGCTGTCGAGGCTGAAGGCGGCCGGTCCGGTCAAGGCATAGAAGCCGAGGTTGCCGAAGCTCTTCTGCGTCTTCACGGTGTTCACATCGAAGGCGGCCGCGGTAAGCCAGGTCTGGGTGGCATGGTTGGGGATGTAGGGATTGACACCAGCGACGACATCGGGCCGCTGCCCGGCGGCGCGTCCATCGCCGACGAAATCATTGCCGGTGGTCACGTTCAAAGGAATACCGGAACGCCGCGAGATGATCGAACGCAGCGTCCATCCGCTGAGGACGCCGCGCAGGAACCGGTTCTTCAGGTGGGTTCCGCCGGGAATGGAGTAACTGAAGACGCTGCGGAAGACGCGCTTCGCCTGTCCCTCGAACGGGCCCATCGAGCCGGCGATGTTGTTGGGGTCCTGCAGCCCGCTGCCGGTGAACGTGATGGTGTCGTCCGGGGCGTAATAGCCCCTCATGGAAGCCATGGTGAAGTAGACGTCGTAGTTGAGGCCGCGCCACAGCCGCTGGTTGGCCGAAAGCTCCAGAGCATGATAGCTGATCCGGCCCGCGTTCTCCTCGAAATTGACCTGGCCGAGGGAGGGGACGGGCCGCGCCTTGGTTGCGGGATCCACGAGGTTCAACGGCCGCACTCCGATCAGATTCACCGTGCGCTGCCCGACGTAGGACGCCTGCACCGCCAGCGTATCGGTTACCTGGTGCTGCAGAGACACGTTCCACATTCCGGCGTAAGTATCGCGGCGGTTGTAGTCGGCCACGCTGCGGGAGAGCTTGGTGGACGGCGGCAGTAGGGTTGGATTGTTCTCGAGAAGCGTCTGGAATCCCAGGGCGTTCGGGTAGGCCAGGTAGGCGGGCGGCACGTCCGCTGCCGAAAACGTCGAAACGCCCGAGAGCAGCGGGCTGATAAACGCCATGTCGTAATAGAAGATGGCCTGCGGCATGACGTAGTTCACCGCGCCGCCGGCCCGAAGAACGGTGCGCTGTTTGGAGTCCAGCGTCCAGGCCAGCCCCAGGCGCGGTCCGAAGTCGTTGTGATCCGCCGCGAACATGGGCTGTTGCGGAGCATTGTACGGGCCGTAAGGATCCGAGCTTTCCACGTTGAAGCCGCCGCGTAACGGCGGAGAGTACTCGTAGCGTAGGCCCAGGTTGAACTGCAGCCGCGGCGAGACGCGCCACTCGTCCTGCACGTAGTACCCCATGTTGTTGGTGCGCAGGCCCTTGCTCGTTGTGAAGGAGAGTTGCACGGAGGCCGGGTTCTGGTTGATGAGGTCCGCGATGGTGTTGTAGGAGTAGGCGGGCGGGCCACCCTGGAATCGCACGCTGCGAACCTCCCGCAGATCGAGCCCCATCTTGATGGAGTGCCGGCCGCGGATGATCGTGAAGTTATCGCTCAGCGAATAAGTGGTAGGCACAAAGTGGATGAAATTCGGGAACGAAGCGCTGATGCCCTGTGCCGTGATGTATCCCGGGATGTTCTCCCACCCCTGAGGCTGGCGGAACAGATCGACGCGGTTGAAGCCGAGGCGCAGTTCGTTGAGCGTGGTGGGGCCGAGGTTGAAGGTGTGCTCCACCGCGACATTCTGGAAGAGCAGCGGGTAGATGGTGGGCATGTTGGGCTCGAGATTCGGCTGGACGGTTTCCTGGTCGTTGTAGTTGTCGCGCACAGTCAGCCGCTGCCGGGAACTGATGAGCCAGTCGATGCGGCCGAAGTAGGTGTTTTCATGGTTGGCCGCATTGTCGTTGCGGGTGTGGTACCCGATGTAGGGATTGGAGGTGGGGGCGTAAGTGGTGGGCATCATCAGGGTATAAATGGAGCGGATCGCCGCCGGCACCTGGCTGATCAGCGCCGCCGTGGGCACGTTTCCTTTGACGAATTGCTGCTTACGCACCTGGTCGCCTTCGTAGTTGAAGAAGAAAAACAGTTTGTCGCGCCGGATGGGGCCGCCCAGATTGCCGCCGTACTGGTTGTAGCGCAGCGGGATTTTGCCGGTGCCGGCTTTGTTGGCGAAGAAATTGTTGGCGTCGAGTTTGTCGTTCTGAAAGTACTCGAAGAGCGCCCCGTGCCAGTCGTTGGAGCCGGAGCGCGTGGTGATGTTGAGCACCCCGCCGCCCGCCCTGCCGTATTCGGCGGAAGAGGCGTTGCCCGTGGACTTGAACTCCTCGATGGCATCGACGCTGATGGTGTTGATGACGCCGCTGCCGCCGGCGCCCGCAAAACTGGCCGCCGCATTGACTTCACCGAACGACATGTCCACTCCGTCCAGCAGGAAATTCGTACCCAGCGCCGTCGAACCGTGGAAGGAGATGCCGCCGCGGCTCATCCCCGAAGTCACACCAGCCTGGAGATTGACCATGTCCTGGAAGTTGCGCCCGTTAAGCGGCAGTTCGTCGATGCGGGCGCGGTCCACCACGGCGCCCAGGTCCGTGGTCGTGGTGTTGACCAGGGGCGCGCTGGCGGTCACGTCGATCTTCTCGCTTACGTCCCCCAGCGGCAAGGTGAAATCGATGCGTGGGCGCGTGCCTGTGGACAGCGTGAAGGTTTCGCCCTGAACCGTCTTGAAGCCTTTGGCCCCGCTTCGCAGATAATACCGGCCCGCCGCCAGCAATGGGAACTCGTAATAGCCCTCCGCGTTGGTAGTGGCCGTTCGCTCTTCATTGGTGTCCTGGCAGTGCGCGACCACCTGGACATCGGGGATGGGCGCGCCGCTGCTGTCCCGCACCATCCCGATAATCGATCCGCCGCCAATCTGGGCCTGCGCCATGGAAAGCGCTGACAGGCCGAGGAGAATCCCTTGAATCACCCTTCCGAATCGTGCTCGCATCATAACCCGTGCGCCCCTTTTCTCTTTCGTGCCGCGGACTCGCCGCGGAGGAGGGCCTCGGTGCGGAAATCCGCTTAATCGTCTTGTGCAAGGCGTCAGATCTGATTATCGATTGTATTATCGATTTGTCAATATATTTTCTGATCGATGGTGTTATCGATTGTCGAAATTATGCTATGCTGCTGGCGTGGCTGGCACGGGGAAGGCGTCTTCGCGAGTCTCGGAAGTCGTTTCGCACCTGCGCGAAGCGATCTATGAAGGGCGCTTGAGCCCGGGCACGCCCCTGCGAGAGCTTCCCCTCGCGCGGGAGCTTCAGGTGAGTCAGGCGACCGTACGCGAAGCGCTGCAGCGTCTGGAGCACATGGGGCTGGTGACGCGCCGCGAAAACCAGGGCACCACCGTCACGCGCCTTTCGCCGCAGGACATCCGGGAGCGGCTGACATTGCGCGCCATGCTGGAGGTGGTGGCGGCGAGGACCGCGGCGGAGCGGATGACTCCGAAGGACTTCGAGGAATTGGAACGTCGCCTGGCGGTGCTCGGGCAGAGTGTGGAATCCGACAGCTATTACAGCGCCGCGCAGGCCGACCTCGATTTTCACCGCTTCGTCTGGCAGTGTTCCGGCAACGAGACGCTCTACGGCGTGCTGGAGCACGTGACGATCCCGTTGTTTGCGTTCATCAGCGTGATGCGCAGCCACGACCTGCACCGCTTGCACGACGTGGTGGCCAGCCACACGCCGCTGATCGAGGCGCTACGCAGCCGCGACCCGCAGCAGATCGCCACTGCCTTCGAGCGCGGCGCGACCGCCTCGTACGAGCCGTTCCTGCGCGACGGCGATCCGCTGGTAACCGCGGCGGTTTACGGCTTTCTTGAACCGCCGCGGCGCGAGAGCTAGGCGTATTTCCGGACTCCGACGTGGAACCCGCCTCCGATTCAGATATCCGCGGCACCTGGGGCACATTGTTGCTCCCCATCCAATCCGACGACTCCATCTGCTGGACCCGGCTCGCCGGCGAAATCGACAGTCTCATCGCCGCAGGTGTGGACGGCATCTATTCGAACGGTACCGCGTGCGAATTCCATGCTCAATCGGAAGCGGAGTTCGACCGCATTCACCACCTCCTCGCGGAAAAGTGCGAGACCGCCGGCATCGCCTGGCAAGCCGGCGCCTCGCACATGTGCGCGCAGACGTCGCTCGACCGTGTACGGCGCGCGGCGTTCCTGAAGCCGTCGGCGATCCAGGTGATTCTGCCCGACTGGTACCCGGTTTCCGACGAGGAGGCCGTTCGTTTCCTGGCGCGCGTCGCCGCGGAGGCCGCCGGGGTTCCTTTGGTCCTGTACAACCCTCCCCACGCCAAGCGTTCCCTGACGCCGGCGGATTTCGGGATTCTGGCGCGAGCCGTCCCCGCGCTGGCGGGCGTCAAGGTGGCGCACAGCGGCGCGGACTGGTGCAGCGAATTCCTGCGTCTGGCGCCGGGGCTCGCGCTCTTCGTCCCCGGACATGAGTTGGCCAGCGGCATCATGCATGGGGCGCATGGAGCTTATTCCAATGTCGCCTGCCTGAGTCCGGCTGGAGCGGTGCGGTGGAACCGGCAGATGAGTTCGGACCCGGCGGGAGCGCTGGACCTGGAGGCGCGCATCGGGCAATTTTTCGCGGAGCACGTCCTGCCTTTCCGGCGGGAGCGCGGGATTTCCAGCCCGGGTCTGGACAAGCTTCTGGCTGCGATCGGGGGCTGGGCGGACGTCGGCACGCGTCTGCGCTGGCCCTACTCGTGGATACCGGAAGTGGAAGCCGTCCGCCTCCGGCCCGCGGCCCGCGAACGGCTGCCCGAACTGTTCGCAGAATGAGCGTGACCGCCCCCGGCCGGCGGCGTCCGCAAGCCGGCACTGGTGGGGGAGCTGGAAGGTTCAACCCAGGCGGCGGTGGTCCTTGAGGATGCAGCGGTCCATGGCGACCGCAATACCGGCGGCTTCGGCGCGACGGGCGGCCTCTTCGTGATAGACGCCCTCCTGCATCCAGATGGCGCGTGCGCCCTTTCGGATGGCGGCTTCGACGATTTCGGGCACGAATTCCGGGCGACGGAATATATCGACGATGTCGATGGGGCCGGGCACGGAGTCGAGGTCGGGGTAGCAGGTCTCGCCGAGGATCTCGGACTCGGCGGGGTTCACGGGGATGATCCGGTAGCCGGCGCGCTTCATGTACTCTGCCACGCCGTAGCTGGGGCGGAAGCGCCGGGAAGAGAGTCCCACGACCGCGATGGTGCGGGAGGTGCGAAGAATATCGTCCATGCGGTTCATTGGCGGTC
>JAFDVU010000206.1 GCA_018268835.1 Acidobacteriota bacterium
CCGTACGCGCTCGTGATTTGCATGAACGCGGGCGAAGTGACGCTGTTGTTTGGCCCGCCGAAATGGGAGGTGTTGGCCAGGTTGAAGAACTGGGCGCGGAACTGCAGTTTGGCCCGTTCCTTGACAGCGAACTCCCGCATGATGTCCAGGTCCGTATTCAGCACTCCGGGAGCACGCAGGATATTGCGCCCCGAGGTACCGAAGCGGACACCGGTTACCGCCGCGAAAGCCTTCGGGTCGAAGTAGACCTGCCCCGGACCCACGTTGCCCGGTTGGGCCACCGTGGACAGCACCTGGTCAGCCGTCTGCGTGTTGTTGGGAGCATTCAGGCTCGATCCCGGCGCGCCGATAGTGAACGGGTTTCCGGTGTACGCGGCGAAAACTCCGTTCACCTGCCAGCCGCCCAGAATCGCGGCAGCCGGGCCGGATTTGGCCAGCATCTTGTCCTTGCCGAACGGCAGTTCGTAGACCCAGCCCATCTCGAGGTTCTGCGTGCGGTCGAAGCCGGCGGGAGCCCGGTTGCGCTGGAACACGGGACCCCAGTTCCAGCCCACACTGGCCCAGCCGTCTTCGTCGGTGTAGTCCATCGCCTTGGAGTAGGTGTACGCGCCCTTCAGCATCAGGCCATGGGAGAAGGAGCGGTTCACCGCCACCTGTAGCGAGTTGTAGTTCGAGCTCAGATAGCCGTCCCACATGTTGGTCGAAATCGTGCGGCCGAACTGCGCGGCGAACGGCAGGTTGGCCGTGCCCGAGCCCGGATAGCCGGCGTTGATGTCCTGGTCGGCCAGCAGATGCACCGAGTGGGAACCCACGTAGGCGATAGACGCGATCACACTCTCCGGCAGCTTACGTTCCAGAGTAAAGTTCCAGCTCTGCACGTAGCCGCGATGGATGTAGCCCCACGGGCTGCGTTCGGAGACGCCGGCAGGCAGCGGGACAACGCCGGAACTCAGATTCGGACCCACCGGATTCGGCACGCCCTGGCTCAGCGTAGTGCCCCAGTTGTAACCGTTGGTCGCCGTGAAGGCTGAGTTGATCACCAGCGGGTACCAGCCGCGCAGCGGGCGCGAGAACGGGATCGGGTCGAAGTTCAGACCGTAGCCGGCGCGGATGACGGTGTTGTCATCGAGGCGGTAGGCGAGGCCCACGCGCGGCGCGAACAGCGTCTTGCTCACCGAGATCCCGGCGTCCATCGGCGTGTTGCCGCGTCCGCCCATGTAGACCTGGTTGGTGTAGGGATCCAGGCGCTCGATGCCGTAGCCGGCGCGCGTCATCAGCGGGTAGTATTCGTAGCGCAGTCCGATATTGACCGTGAGCTTGCGGCTCACCTGCCAGCGGTCGCGCACGTACCAGCCGAACTGCCACTCGCGGCCCGTCGCCAGAATGTTCTGCAGGCTCTTCTCGGAATCGTTGGAAAGACCCAGCAGGAACGCGGCGTAGGCGTTGTACTGGTTCGGGGCGGGTCCCCCGTTGAGCGCGGTTTGTCCGCCGGCGAAGCCGAAGCCGCCGCGCGGGCCGAAGTTGCCGATTTCCGGCTGCCAGTGGTTCAGGTGGTGCCGGACCAGGTCGAAGCCGGCGCGGATTTCGTGCGCGCCGTGCGTGTAAGTCAGGTTGTCGCTGTGCGTGTAGCTTTCTTCGATGCGCGCCAGCGGCATCCAGTTGGGCACGCCGAAACCGCTGTAGCCGGAGATGCCGATGTTGATGAAGCCGCTCTGCAGCGGATCCGGACCGTTGGCGTTGGGAATGCCGAACTGCTGCCCGTAATTGGTGCCGTAGTCGTTCGGCAGCAGGTGCTGGCCCTGGCGTTCGTAGCCGATCACGCCGTCCAGGATCAGGTTCGGGCTGATGGTGCGGGTGTGACCGATGGTGGCTACCTGAATCAGAGTGTCGCCCAGGCCGGGGTCGCCGCCGCCCAGTCCGGGACCGCCGGCCACGCCGAAGACCGCCGAGCCGCCGGAGATCGCCCACATGCGGCCGTACTTGCCCCAGATCTGCTCTTTGTCGCTCGCGTTGTAGTTGACCTTGGCGTCAAAGTAGTTGCGGCTCAGGATCGGACCGCCGGAGGCGAAGAGGTTGTTCACCAGCGCTCCGTTTCCGTAGTTGGCGCCCGGGTAATAGCTCTGGATCTTCTGCGCGATCGGGCTGATGCGACTCGTCGGAATGATGTTGCCGGCGAACGGGGTGCGCCCGGTGCCGTCCGGATTGCCCGTGTTGGGGTCGTAAATCACGGTCGGGACCGCGCTGAAGTTGCCGCTCTCGAAGGCCGAGGTCGGCACCGTGTAGAAGCCCGGCGACGACGTCCTCTGCCGCGTGCCGTCATAGCTCAGGAAGTAGAACAGCTTGTTCTTCTTGATGGGCCCGCCGACGGTGCCGCCGAAGTTGTTGTAGATGGCCAGCGGCTTGTCCGTACCCGCCGCTTGGAAGAAGTTGCGCGAGTTCAGGTGCTGGTCGTTGTGGAATTCGAACGCGCTGCCGTGGATGTCGTTGGTGCCCGACTTGGTCACCACCGTGATCGCCGACGAACCGGCCATGCCCTGCTCGGCATCCGCGCTGCCCGTGGTGACGTTCACCACCTCGATGTCTTCTTCCGGTGTCACGTATCCCACATGGTGGGGCAGCCATACGTTTACGCTGGCCGCGCCGTCGATGCGGGTGATATTGGTGTTTGCGTTACCGCCGTTGATGTTGGTGCGCAGTGCGCGCCCCGGCGTATCCGTGATCGAGTTCTGCAGCGATGCCGGGGTGGCGCCCGGTACCAGGTTGATCAGCGTCTGGTAGTTGCGGTAGCCGCCGATCGGCATGTTCTCGATCGACTTGGCGGTAATTTCCGAATGCGTGTCGGCCTTTTCCGTCTGCAAGGCCGCCGCGGTGGCTTCCACCGTGACCTGCTCGCTGATCTGACCGACTTCGAGTTTGCTGTCTACGCGCTGGACCGTGTTCGGGCTGACATTGAATCCGTTCGCCACGAACGTCCGGAACCCCTTGGCCGTGACTTTCAGGTCGTAGGTGCCCGGAAGAACGTTGACGAAAGAATACCGGCCGCCTTCATCCGCGGTCGACGACCGTTCGACGCCGGTGGTGGTCCCGGTGAGCGTGACAGTCGCACCGGGAATGATCGCCCCGGATGGATCGGTCACTGTACCGACCACGGAGCCGTAAAGCACTTGAGCCTGCGCGGACGGTGCCGCGCCAAAGAAACACAGGCAGACTAGTAACGCTGCGCAATACCCGGCCAATAGCCGGGTCCATCGTGATTTCACGTTGTCCCCTCCCCTTTTGGGCCTTCAGAGTTGAATACAGACACTACCCAGTAGCAACCGATTGTAAAGATTTTATCCTTTTGGCGGCTACAGTCAACCCTTTCGGGCGAATTTAACGCCAAGGCAGGCTTTTGCCGTACGTAAAATCTCCATGCCTGGAAGGGGTGTAGCTATAACGAGGGGCGGCATTTACGCCCTGCGGCTATTTGTCGCGGGTCGATGCGAGCTGCTGCTGAATCTTTTCCACCTGGGCCAGTTGCGACCGCACCGTTTCGGCATCGGATGCCGCCGGAGCCATCTTCAGATAGTCCTTGAAGTGCTGTGCCGCGCCTTCCCAATCCTTGCGGTCCGCCAGAATCAGGCCCAGCAGATGCTGCACCGTCGGAAACTGCTTCCGTGTGTCCAGACGCTCCGCCTGCAGCGCGCTCTTCTCCGCCGCCGGCAGGTTGCGCAGGTTGTAGTTGGCTACCGAGTTGAACAGGTAGGCCTGTGGATAATCGAACGGATCCAGCCGCACTGCCTTGTCCGTGACATCTGCTACATCCTGCCACCGCTTTGCCTGAACATCCAGGAGAGACATGGAAATGTACGGCGGAACGAACTTCGGGTCCGCCTGAATCGCCTTCTGGAAGGAGGCGCGGGCGATATCGGCCTGGTTCGCCGCCGCGCGCAGTTGCCCGAGCTGGTACCACACGGCGGCGTAGTCCGGGTAGGCCTCCACTGCCTTCTCGAAGTTCTTCTGCGCGTCGGCGAACTTGCGCTTGCGCAGGGCGTCCATGCCCTTCTCGTACGCCTTCTTTGCGTCCTTCGGCGCGGCCAGCGAGACCATGCTCACGGTCTGCCCTTCTTCCTTACCGCCCAGACGATGCAGCAGGATCGTGCCCACGTTCGGATCGTCCATCGGCTGGCGTCCGGTGAGCGCTACGGTCTGCGACCGGTACCCGGCGAGCTTGGCCTGCAACTCGCAGCCCATGTACCGCTGCGCTCCACCCATTCCGTTGCCCATGCGCGAACCGCTTCCCATGCTGCCCAGGCCCATCCCCGACCCCATGCCCAGTTGCCCTGCGCCCGCCCCGCCGTACATCCCCGGCGGAGCTGTCGCCGACGGATCGTACTCGCTCGCGTCCGGTACCACGTTGCGGTTGGCGCCGAGTTCGAGCGCGAAGTTGCCCTTGGAATCGGTGTAGCCCTCCGAGTGTGTCATGCCGTAGCAGGCGGTCTGAATCACCGCCGGCTCCGGCAGCGCGCCACCGTCTTCCATCGCGACGCGGCCGCTCACAAAGATCGGCTGCGGGATGCCGGCGTTGGGATTCTGCGGATTCTGAGGATTGGTCGGATTCGTCGGAGTCGTGATCGTGGGAGTGCGTCCCGGGATCGATCCCGGCGCGGTCCCGATGCCCCCCGTGCTGCCGCCGCCCACGCTGCCGGCCCCAGTCGTGCCGGTAGCCGGTCCGCCCTTCGCCTGTCCGAATGCAGGCACCGCCGCAAGCGCGAAGGCCGCAACCGCCATCGCCCTCACTCCAACTCTCCGGGTCATAACACCTCCCGTGCCGACTGCACCTAATTATGCCACCAAACCTCCGCGGCGAGATGTAAAGCCTTCACATCGGATGTGCTGCGCGTCCTGATAAAATGACGGCTGTCGTATGCGAAAAAATAGCTTGATTCTGGCCGCCGCTCTTTTCGCCGCGCTTTCGGCTTGCTCCGAAACCCCGGCCCCGAAATCCGCCGAGAAGAAAGAGCCTGAAAAGGTCGAGCCGGTCACCGGGCAGACCGCCCTCTACCGCATGTATCAATCCGCCCGGACGTGGGCTCCCGATGCCGAGGTGCTGACCTGCACCAACATGCACATCACCGACGCGCCCGATGGGCCCCGCGAATCCGGAGCCATGCCCGCCTGGCAGGCCGTCTTCACCTCAGCCTCGAGGAGCGAATCCCGCACCTACAACTATTCCGTGCTGGAGGCCAGCGGCAACCTGCACAAGGGAGCGTTCGCCGGCGGCACCGAAAGCTGGCGGCAGCACGGGTTCACCTCTCCCTTCCTGATCGCCGCCGTTAAAGTCGATACCGACGCAGCCTACAAAACCGCCCTGGAAAAGGCCGCCGACTATGACAAGAAACACCCCGGCCTCCCCATCACCTACGTCCTCGAAAAGACCGAAAAGCACCCCGACCCCGCCTGGCGTGTCGTCTGGGGGGAGAACGTGCAGACCTCCGGCCTCTCCATCCTTGTCGACGCCTCCACCGGGGCCTATCTGGAAACCGTGCACTAGAAGTCGGGAGTTGAGAAGTTGAGAAGTCAGGAGCGGCGCCCCCCGCCCCTCCTGACTCCATAACTCCTAACTCCTAACTTCCCCCTCCCCCGCCTCCATCTTCAGCTCCTCCCCGTCCGCGTCCACCTTCACCGCCTGCCCGTCCCGCACGGCTCCTTTCAACAACAGCCTTCCGAGCGGCGTCTCGATCTTCTTTTGTATCGCCCGCTTCAGGGGACGCGCTCCGTAATGCGGATCGTAGCCGGTGCGCACCAGGTTGAGACGCGCGGCGTCGGTGAGTTCGAGCGTGATGCGGCGCTCGGCCAGGCGCGCGCGCAGGCGGCCGAGTTGGATCTCCACGATCTGCTTGAGATGCTCCCCGCCGAGCCCGTGGAAGACGATGATTTCATCCACACGGTTGAGGAACTCCGGCCGGAAATGGCGCCGCATTTCTTCCTGCACCGCCTCCTTCATGGCCTCGTAGTGCGCCCCGGCGAAGGCGCCCTGGTAATCCAGAATCCGCGCGCTGCCCACGTTGCTGGTCATGATCGCGATGGTGTTCCTGAAGTCCACCGTGCGTCCCTGCCCGTCGGTCAGCCGGCCGTCGTCGAGCACCTGCAGAAGGACGTTGAATACGTCGTGGTGCGCCTTCTCGATCTCGTCGAACAGCACCACGGAGAACGGCCGCCGCCGCACGGCTTCGGTCAACTGCCCGCCCTCTTCGTAACCCACATACCCGGGCGGCGCTCCGATCAGCCGCGCCACCGTGTGCTTCTCCTGGTATTCGCTCATGTCGATCCGGATCATGGAGCGCTCGTCGTCGAAGAGGAACTCCGCGAGCGCCCGCGCCAGTTCCGTCTTCCCGACCCCCGTCGGTCCCAGGAAGATGAAACTGCCGATCGGCCGGTTCGGATCCTTCAACCCCGAGCGCGCGCGCACCACCGCTTCGGCCACCGCCGTGACCGCTTCGTCCTGCCCGACCACGCGGCGATGCAACTCGTCCTCCAGGTGCAGCAGCTTTTGCGTTTCGCCTTCCAGCAGCCGCGTCACCGGCACCCCGGTCCAGCGGCTGACCACCCTGGCGATGTCCTCCTCGTCCACTTCCTCCTTGATCAGCCGGCCCTGTTGCCGCGTCAGCCGATCTTCCTCCCCGGCGAGTTGTTTCTCCAGCCCGGTGAGCCTGCCGTACTGCAGTTCCGCCGCCCGATTCAGATCGTACTCGCGCTTGGCCCGCTCGATCTCCGCCTTGGTCTGCTCCACCTGCTCGCGCAGCGAACGCAGCTTCTGTACCGATTCCTTTTCGGCCTGCCAGCGCGCAGTGAGCGCGTCCGATTCGGCGCGCAGGTCGGCCAGTTCCTTTTCAAGCTTGCGCAGCCGCTCGCGCGACGCCGCGTCGGTCTCCTTGCGCAGCGCCTCGCGCTCGATTTCGAGTTGCATGATGCGCCGCCGGATTTCGTCCAGTTCCGCGGGCATCGAATCGATTTCGGTGCGCAGCCGCGCGGCCGCCTCGTCCACCAGGTCGATCGCCTTGTCCGGCAGGAACCGGTCGGTGATGTAGCGGTTGGAGAGCACCGCCGCCGCCACCAGCGCGCCGTCCTTGATGCGCACGCCGTGGTGCACCTCGTAGCGCTCCTTGAGGCCGCGCAGGATGGAGATCGTGTCCTCCACGCTGGGCTGGTCCACCAGCACCTGCTGGAATCGCCGCTCCAGCGCCGCGTCCTTCTCGATGTACTTGCGGTACTCGTCCAGCGTGGTCGCCCCGATGCAGTGCAACTCGCCCCGCGCCAGCATCGGTTTGAGCAGGTTGCCCGCGTCCATCGAGCCTTCGGTCTTGCCCGCGCCCACCACCGTGTGCAACTCGTCGATGAAAAGAATGATCTCGCCGGAGGAGTCCTGCACCTCCTTGAGCACCGCCTTGAGCCGCTCTTCGAATTCGCCGCGATACTTCGCGCCGGCGATCAGCGCTCCCATGTCGAGCGATACGATGCGGCGGTTCTTCAGCCCCTCGGGCACGTCGCCGCGCACGATGCGCAGCGCCAACCCCTCGGCGATCGCCGTCTTGCCGACTCCCGGCTCCCCGATCAGCACCGGGTTGTTCTTGGTGCGCCGGCTCAACACCTGGATCACCCGCCGGATCTCATCGTCGCGCCCGATCACGGGGTCGAGCTTGCCCGCGGCGGCGAGCCGTGTCAGATCGCGTCCGTAGCGTTCCAGCGCCTCGTAAGTCGCCTCGGGATTCGGCGACGTCACCCGCTGGCTGCCGCGCACCTCGCGCAGCGCCTCCATCAGGCGCTCGCGCGGCACGTCGAGGTCGCCGCTCTCCGACGCCGCCAGCAGCACGTGCTCTACGCTGACATACTCGTCCTTGAGCACGCGCGCTTCGTCCTCGGCGGCGGTGAGCAGCCGGGTCAACTTTTGCGTGACGTAGATCTGCTCCGCGCCGAGTCCCGGCCCGGAGACTTTGGGGAGACGATCGAGGTCGGCCGCGATGCGCCGCCGCAGCGTCTCGACATTGACGCCCGCGCGGTTCAGGACCGAGGAAGCCAGCCCGCCCTCCTGGTCGAGCAGCGCCGCCAGCAGATGGGCCGCATCCACCTGCTGCTGTCCGTTCCGGACCGCCAGGCCCTGAGCCGCCCGAACCGCCTCCTGCAATTTCTCAGTAAAGCGATTGAAGTCCATGCCTCCATTTTATGAAGGCGGCGGGATGCAGATCCGGTGGGCACGCGCGGGGATGCTGAGGTGCTCTGCCTCCCTCAGCGCCTCAGCGTCTCTGCGTCAATCGCTCTCTTCGCCGTCCGCTACCGGCCATTGGCCCGGATCAACTGCTCCGCGTTGCGCAGCGCTTCCTCGGTCAGCTTCTGCCCGCTCAGCATGCGCCCGATCTCGCGCGTCCGCGCCGCCGCGTCGAGTTCCTCCAGCGCCACCACGGTCCTTCCCTTGGACTCGCGCTTCTCCACCCGGTAGTGATGATCCGCGAAGGAGGCGACCTGCGGCAGGTGCGTGACGCACAGCACCTGGCTCGCCCCGGCAAGCGTCTTCAGCCGACGCCCGACGCCCTCCGCCGCGCCGCCGCCGATCCCCGTATCCACCTCGTCGAACACCAGCGTGCGCACCGTGCCCGTCCGCGGACCCGCCAGGCAAGTCTTCAGCGCCAGCGCGATGCGTGAAATCTCGCCGCCCGAAGCCACCTTCTCCAGGGGGCGCGGCTCTTCGCCCACGTTCGGCGATACCAGGAACTCCACCCGGTCCGCGCCGCCTGCCGACCACGCCGCTTCCGCCGCCGTCACGCGGAACACCGTCCGCTCCATCGCCAGTTGTGCCAGTTCCGCCTCCACGCGCTGCTCCAGCCTCCGTCCCGCCGCGCGGCGCGATTCGCGCAACTCGCCCGCCGCCTTCCCGTAGTCCGCCGCCAGCCGCTTCAGCTCCTTGCGCAGTTTCTCCATGCGCTCGCCCGCGGATTCCACGCCCGCGATCTGCCGCCGCACATCGTCGAGGAACGCGAGGATCTCTCCGATGCTCTCGCCGTACTTGCGCTTCAACTTGCCGATCACCGCCAGGCGGTTCTCCACTTCCTCGAGCCGGCCCGGATTCGCCTCCAGCCCGGAAAGGTAGTCGCGCAGTCCGTATCCCGCCTCCTGCAGCGCGAGATCCGCGGCCTTCAGGTGCTCGCGCAGTCCCTCCAGCGTGGAATCGATGCGGCACAACTCGTCCACCCGTTTTGCCGCGATGCGCACCAGCGCGCCGGCCGATTCCGGCGAATCGTAGACCGCTTCGTAGGCGGTGGTCGCGGCCTCCTGCAATTTCTGCACGTTCTGGAGCACGCGCCGCTCGTTTTCGAGCGCGGCGTCCTCGCCCTCTTGCACGTGCGCGCCCTCGATCTCCTTGCGCTGGAAGTTCCAAAGGTCGAGCAGGCGCAGTTTCTCCTGCTCGGTGCGCTCCAGTTCCTCGAGTTCGGCCGCCACCGCACGCCACTCCCCGTAAAGCCCCGCCACCCGCGCCAGCAGTCCGCCGTGTCCGGCGAAGCTGTCCAGCATGTCGCGCTGCGCCTCGCAGGAAAACAGGAGTTGCTGATCGTGCTGCCCGTGAATGTCGGCCAGCGCCGGAGCCAGTTCCTTGAGCAGGGAAACCGCTACCGGACGGCTGCCCACGAAGGCGCGCGATTTTCCGCCCGCCAGGATTTCGCGCTCGATCAGCAGTTCGTTGTCTTCGATTTCGATCCCCGCCGGCTCCAGCACCGCGCGCACCGCGCCCGCGTCGCCCAACTCGAAGATGCCGGCAACCCGCGCGCGCGTTTCGCCCGTGCGGATCGTCTCGGCCGACGCGCGCCCGCCCAGCAGCAGGCCCAGCGCGTCCACCACGATCGACTTGCCGCTGCCCGTCTCGCCCGTCAGCAGGTTCAGCCCCGCGTGGAAGTGAACCCGGATGCGCTCCACCACGGCATAGTTTTCTACCACCAGTTCCAGCAGCACTCACCGCGATTGTACTTCACCGCGCGAACCGGACCCCTCACTTCGCAGCGCCCTTTTCTGTCACGCAATTGATACAGGAAGCGCCGTACGTGGCTTTACCGACTTTTTCGTGCGCGGCGGTGTCTCTATGATAGATTTTTAGATAGGAGACGAGTTGACCTTCGAAGCTCCCGTTGCCTTCCTCCTCCAGTCAGACTACTTGGAGATGCTGCGCCAAACCGGCCCCATCGAGTGGGCCATTTTGGGCACCCTGGTGTGTTTCTCCCTGTACTCCTGGACCGTGATCTTTTCCAAGATGGGTTCGCTGCGCGCGGCACGCAACAGCAACACCCGGTTCCTGCGCGCTTTTCGCAAATCTCCCGGCATGGATGCCGTGCTCGCCGCCAGCGAGCAGTACCGCCCGGCGCCGCTGGTCAGCGTCTTCGACTTCGGCTACGAAGAACTCGAGCGCCAGGTAAAGGCGCGCGGCAATGTTCACAATCGCACCGCGCTCGAACGTACGCTGCAACTCGGCATCAGCGAGGAGTTGGCCAAGCTGGAGCGTCACATGAACTGGCTGGCCACCACCGCCAGCGTCACGCCCTTCATCGGACTGATGGGCACCGTCATGGGCATCATCAAGGCGTTTAACGATCTCGCCAACATGGGCTCGACCAGCCTCAAAGCGGTCGGCCCGGGCATCTCCAATGCCCTGATCGCCACCGCCATCGGCCTGTTCGCGGCCATCCCCGCGGCGATTTTCTACAACTATTTCGGGCATCTGATCCGCGAGATGGGCGCGCGCATGGACGACTTTTCGCTCGAGTTTCTCAACCTGGCCGAGCGCAGTTTCGGGGAGCAATAAGCCATGGCCTTCTCCATGAACGGCGGGGGCTTTGGATCGCGGCGGCGCGGCGCGCACTCGCTCAGTGAGATCAACGTCACCCCGTTCGTGGACGTCGTGCTCGTGCTGCTCATTATCTTCATGCTCACCGCGCACGTGATGGAATCGGGCATCGAGGTGGATGTTCCGGCGGTGCGCCCCACCAAGACCCGCGCGCAGGACCTGCCCGTCATCACCGTCAGCAAGACCGGCGAGTACACGATTGCGGGCAGTCCGGTGAACATCAACCAGGTCCGCGAAACCGTGCTGGCCAAGTATCCCAAGGCCAAGGCCGTATATCTGCGCGCCGACAAGGACGCGATCTGGGACGTGGTGGCCCAGATGACCGCCGAACTCGGAGCCGCCGGATTTCAGGTGAACATGGTGACGCAGCCGCTGGAGAGCCGGTCCTCGGGATCCAGATAACATGTCGCCGCATGTCGACATCCTCGAAGAGCGTGAACGCCTGGGGCGCCATTTCTTCGGGTCGGTGGCGTTCCACGCCGCGCTGGTTGCGTCGATCGCCGGTTTCGGCCTCGTGCACGGCCGCAACTCCATCCAACTCGGCGTGGAGAATCCCGGCGGCGGCATCGGCAGCGTGGCCATCACCCCGGTGGACAGCATCCCGCTGCCCAGCACACCCGGACCGCGCAATCCCGTAGCCAACGATACGCCGTCGATGGTGCCCGTGCCCATCGAAGAGAAGGCCCCCAAGCCCAAGGCCCACGAGGCGCCCAGGAAGATCGACCCCAACGCGCTCCCCATTCCCGGTGGCTTCACCAAGCGCGAGTACGCGCAGGTGGATAAGTTCCGCGCTCAGCAGAAGGACCGCCCCAACCAACTCTACTCGACCAGCGGACAGCAGTTGAGCAGCGACATGTTCGCCATGCAGGGAGCCGGCCGCATGGGGCTCGGAGAAAATTCGCCCCTGGGCAGCCAGTTCGGCGCCTACGCCCGCATGTTGCGCGACATGGTGGCGGCCAAGTGGCGCACCACCGATATCGATCCGCGCGTCCGCACGCTGCCCGAGGTGGTGGTGACCTTCACCCTGCACCGCGACGGCTCGGCGAGCAACGTTCACATTTCACAAACCAGCGGCAACTCCGCGCTCGACCGTTCCGGCGTGCGCGCGATCCAGGAAGCGGCGCCGTTTCCGCGGCTGCCGCTGCAGTTTCCGAAGGATCAGACCGATATTGATTTCGTCTTTCAATTGAAACGATAAGGAAATCTGCATGAGAAAGCTCTTCGCCTTCCTCGGTCTCACCGCGGCCGCCCTGATCGTCGGCCAGGCGCAGAACACGCGCATCGTAATCGTTGGGAGCGGGAAGCCGCGGCTGGCCGTGCCCGATCTCCGCGGTTCAGGCGACGCCCAGAAGTACATGGGCGTTTTCAACCAGACCCTGTGGAACGACCT
>JAFDVU010000207.1 GCA_018268835.1 Acidobacteriota bacterium
TCGTTTTAACATCGAGGCGAAAGCCGCCGGGGAGCCCGGGCGCGGAGAGATGATGACGATGCTGCAGACGCTCCTCGCCGAGCGATTTCACCTCAAGGTGCGGCGCGAGATGCGCGAAGGGAACGTATTCGAACTGGTGGTGGCGAAAGGCGGGCCGAAGTTCAAGGCGTCAACGGCCGAGCGTTCATACATCCGCACGATTCGCAACACGCCGCCGGAGTTGCCCGGGGTGAACTACACGATTGATGGCCAGAAGGCCTCGATGGCGCGATTGGCCGATGATCTGAAGGGATGGGTGGAGCGCCCGGTACTCGATCGTACGGGCATCGCGGGCGACTACGATTTCCGCATCGACTTCGCAATCGAAGGGCACCTGGACGCCGGGCCGTCGATCTTCACGGCGCTGCCGGAGCAAGTGGGACTGAAGCTGCAATCCGCCAAAGGGCCGGTGGAGACGCTGGTCATCGAGAACGCGGAGCGGCCCACGGCGAATTGACGGCGCGGGGAGTAAACTCGTTCGGTAGAGGCTCCGAATGCACCCAACCGGACGGAGAGCGTTTCTTGCAGGGATGATCGGCACGCTGGCGGCGCAGGAGCGCTACGTGCCCAAACAGAGTGACCGCCCCGAGGCGGCGTCGGGAGATGAGCCCGGCTTCCGCCCGATTTTCGACGGCAAGACGCTCGATGGATGGGAAGGCGATCCCAAATACTGGCGCGTGGAGAACGGCCTCCTGACCGGCGAGATCACGCCGGAGACCATCGTCAAGAGCAACACGTTCATCATCTGGCGCGGAGGCGCGCCGAAGGATTTCGAACTCAAGGCGGATTTCCGCATCACGTCCCTCGGCAACAGCGGGATCAATTACCGCAGCGCCGTGGTGCCGGACCGCGTTACCCCGACGAACAGGTTCGCCATGCGCGGCTACCAGTTCGATATCGACGGGCGCAACAACTATACCGGGCAGAACTACGAGGAGAAGGGACGCCTGTTCCTGGCCTTGCGCGGGCAGGTGACGCACGTGCTCGGCACGCAGAAACCGATCGCCATCGCCGGCGTGGGGGATGCGAAGGAACTGGCCGGCTTCATCACCACGGATTTCAACGCGGTGCACATCATTGCGCGCGGCAACGTGCTGATGCATTTCTTGAACGGGCACCTCATGAGCATGGTCATCGATGACGATGCGGACGGGCGGACCATGGAAGGGCTGATCGGCGTGCAGGTGCACGTGGGTCCGCCGATGAAGGTGGAGTATCGCAATTTCCGTTTGAAGACGCTGTAGGTATGCGGATCGCCTTGCTGTTACTGTTGGTGCGCGCGCTGGCCGCGCAGGTGGTGGAAGGCACGGTAACAAGTGCGGGCGATGGGCGGCCGCTGACAGGAGTCAAGGTGGATCTGGAGCAGAAAGACTCCTCGGTCCGGCAGACGTTCACCAATGCCGCGGGCGTGTTTCATTTCGACGGGGTCGCTGACGGCGACTACATTCTGGACCTCACCCTGGAAGACTACTGGCCGGCCGAACGGCGCGCGGCGCTGCGCCGGTTCCACGTGGCGGCCGGTTCCGGCGCGGTGCGCATCGACGCGAAGATGGTGCGGCTCGCCCGGGTCTCCGGCCGTGTGAAAGGTGACGGCCACGGAATCGCCGGAGCACAAGTACTGTTGCTCGTTCCCGGCAATTTGAGGGGCGACATCGCAGTTAGCGGCAAGGACGGGGAGTTTGAGTTTCGCTACATTGAGCCGGGTAGTTACATCTTGAGCGCCCGGCCGAATCGGAACACGCCGCCGCCGCAGGATCGCGACGGACGCAAGTTCGGGTGGGTGCGGACGTGGTACCCGGATTCTCCCGACCCGGCCGGCGCGGCGAAAGTGGTGGTAGCACCAGGCGTGGATCTGCCGGCCCAGGATATCGCGCTGCGGACGGCGGCGGCGCGACGCGTGGCCGGCCGCGTGCTCTCGCCGGCGGGCGAACCCATTGGGGGCGTAACCGTGAGCGCGATACCGCCCGATGAGATTCAGCCGAAGGAGTTCGCGGTGGAGACTCGGACCCGGGACGACGGGGGGTTCGAGTTCTCGCTGCCCGAAGGCGACTGGCGGCTCACAGCCACGGCGAAAACCGATGGCGTGGATTGGTACGCGGCATCGTTGGAAGCGCTGGGGGATCGCGACATCGAGCGCGTGGAACTGCGCTTCGCGCCACCCTTCGCACTCGCCGGGAAGGTGGTGCGCGCTCCCGGTCAGACGGCGGAGGGGACGCAGCGGATCGCCGTGGTGCTGGCGCCGAAGGAGGGCGGTTCGCGCGTCCCGTTTGCCGGAGTAGAGAAGGACGGCAACTTCCGCTTCGAGAACCTGGCGCAGGGAGTGTATCGCTTTCAACCGATATCGCCGGGTGCGCCGTACTACCTGGCGTCGGTGGAAATGAACGGGCGCGACGTGACCGGACAGTGGGTGGAGATCGCGCCGGGCACGCTGCCGGTGACCATCACCTATCGCGCCGATGGCGGGACCGTGCGCGGCACGGTCGAGGACTGCGCGGGAGCGACGGTCGTGCTGGCGCCGCGCGATCCCGCGCTACAGTACGGCGAGTTTATCCGGCAGATGGCGTGCGGGCAGGGCGGACGCTTCGAACTTGCGGGCGTGCGCCCGGGAGAGTATTACGCGTGGGCGTTCGATCGCGCGCCGGGCATGCTGGAGCTTTCGTCATTCGCCGCGATGTGGGGCAGCACAGCGGCACGGGTGACGGTGCGCGCGGGTGAGGCCACCGAACTCCCGCTGAAAGTTACGGAGCGAGGGAGGTAGCGATGTTTCGCGTGTTTTCGAGTGCATTTGCCGAGGGCGGATGGATTCCGCGCCTGCACACGTGCGAAGGGGCGGATGTGTCGCCGTCGCTCGAGTGGAGTGAAGCTCCGGCGGAGACACGGAGCTTCGCGTTGCTGGTGGAGGATCCGGATGCGCCGCGGGGTACCTGGACGCACTGGATGCTCTACGACATTCCGCGCGCCGTGCAGACGCTGGCGCAAGGCGCGGCGAAGGTGGGGCTTTCGGGGAAGAACGATTTCGGCCGTCCGGGGTACGGGGGACCGTGTCCGCCGCCGGGCGCGCCGCACCGGTATTACTTCCGGCTGTTCGCCCTGCGGGTGGAGACGCTGGGCATCGCGGAAGGAGCCAGGCGCGCGGAGTTCGATCGCGCCATCGCCGGGAAAGTAGCGGCCGAAACGGCGTACATGGGGCGATACCAGAGGTAGATTGGGGTGGGTTCGAGGATTTTCCCTTGATTTTCGTGTTTTATTCGCCCACAATAGGGTCAAGGTACCCTGAACATGGCCCTGACCAAGAGGCAAAAAGAAGTTCTGGACTTTATCGCGGCATTCGTGGACGACAACGGCTACTGCCCGAGCTACGAGGAGATCGCGCGCGGACTGAACCTGGCGTCGCTGGCAACCGTACACAAGCACATCACGGTGCTGGAAGCAAAGAGTTACTTGAAGCGCGGATTTAACCAGAGCCGGTCGCTTGAGTTAGCCCCGAGATATATTCAGGAGCAGCGGCGTCCGAAAGCCGCTTCCGGCGAGATTCCGTTACTCGGACGGATCGCCGCGGGCGCGCCGGTGGAAGCCGTGGCGCAGGCCGAAACGCTCAACTTCGCCGATTTCGTGGGCAGCGGCGAAACCTTCGCGCTCGAGGTACGCGGCAACTCGATGATCGACGATCATATCTGCGACGGAGACAAAATCCTGCTGGAGAAGGTCGGACAGGCGCGGGATGGCGATATCGTGGTCGCGCTGGTAGCCGGCAATGAAACCACGCTGAAGCGGTTTTATCGCGAACCGGGCGACATGGTGCGTCTGCAACCGGCTAACTCGACACTTAAGCCCATCGTGGTTCCCGCTCGGGATGTACAGATACAGGGACGGTTGCTGGCGGTGCTGAGAAAGTACCGGTAGGAGTTACTCGGCGGACTTGGCGGCAAGCATTCGTTCGGCGCGGATCCAGTCTTCTTCGGGCGATCCGCCCTGATAGCCGCGGGCTTCCCAGAACGAGTAGGCCAGCCGCGCAATCTGCTCGCGGGAAGGCGCTGCGGGCACCGGGGCTGCGAGCACGGGTTCGACAGTCACGGGCGCCGCGGCGTTGGCCGTGGTGGAAGTTTCAACAGCGCGGCGAGTGGTTCGGGGGGGCGTGGACTTGCGCCGGGCGGGCGCAGGTGCGGCCGCGGCCGGGGACACAGCGAGAGGCTTTTCGGAAGCTTGCTTTCTTGCCATTGGAATCAATTACTTTCTGATAATAGGATGATTTCTCTTCATTTTACTCGATCCGGCAATAGAATGGCATGAAAAGTTTCTATCGAGGGCATTACCGGAGTGCGTTTTCCGACTGCCGCATAGTCCCAATCCGCGGACATAAATCAGGTTGCGGAATCGGACGATAAAGTCCGCATCCAAATCCGCATCGCGTATACTTGAGGTAGGTCAAGAGTGCGCACGCTTCTTCCGCTGGCGTTTGCGCTGTGGGCGCAGGTAGCCACCGCGGCACCGCGAGTAGTCGCGGTAGACGTGGACGGGATGGTGCATCCCATCACCACCGAAATCATGGCCAACGCCATCGCGCAGGCGCGGCAGCAGAACGCATCGCTCGTGCTGGTACGGCTCAATACGCCGGGCGGACTCATGGACGCCATGCGCGCCACCATCGAGAAGATGATCGCCTCTCCGGTGCCGGTGGTGACGTTCGTCGCGCCGGGCGGGGCGCGCGCGGCATCGGCGGGCTTCTTCCTGCTCGAAGCCGGAGACGTGGCGGCGATGGCGCCGGGAACGGCAACCGGCGCGGCGCACCCGGTCATCATGGGCGGCGAGATGGACCCGGTGATGAAGCAGAAGGTGGAGAACGACGCCGCGGCATACCTGCGCAGCATCACCGCGCGGCGCGGACGCAACGCCACGCTGGCGCAGACCGCGGTGCTGGAGAGCAAGTCCTTCACCGAGCGCGAGGCGCTGGACCAGAAACTCATCGACCTGATCGCGCCCGACGACCGCAGCCTGCTGGCGTCGCTCGAGGGACGCACGGTGGCGCGTCCGGACGGCGGCAGCGTCACGCTGCACCTGGGTAACGCGGCGATCGTCGAGTACCAGCGCAGCGCGCGCGAGCGCATCATCTCCGCCATCGCGGATCCGAACATCGCACTGGTGCTGCTGGTGCTCGGCGCGCTGGGAATTTACGTGGAATTCTCCTCTCCGGGGCTGATCGCGCCGGGCGTGATCGGCGCCATCCTGGTGCTGCTCGGGCTTTCGGCGCTCTCGCTATTGCCCATCAACTGGCTCGGCGCCGCCCTGCTGCTGCTCGCCTTCGCGCTGTTCGCGCTGGAGGTGAAGATCGCTTCGCACGGCATCCTGGGCATCGGCGGAGCGGTGTCGATGGTGCTGGGCTCGGTGCTGCTGGTGGCCAGCCCGGTGCCCGAGATGCGGGTACACTGGACAACGGCGATTGCGCTGGCGCTGCCCTTCTCGGCGATCACGGTATTCCTGCTGACCATCGCGGTGCGCGCGCGGCATAACAAGGTGGAAACGGGCGTGGAGGGGATGATCGGGCTTACGGGGAAGGCAATGACCGCGCTGGAACCGGCGGGCAAAGTGTTCGTGCACGGCGAAGTCTGGGACGCGGTGGCGGTGCGGCCGGTGGCCGCCGGCGCGACGGTGAAGGTGACGGCGATCGACCGGCTGAAGCTGACTGTTGAACCTTTCTAGGAGACTGGCGATGAGCGATTTGGGACCGGTTGGGCTGATCTTTGTTTTGATCGTGGCGATCTGGCTGCTGAGCTCGATCAAGATCCTGCGCGAATACGAACGCGGCGTCATCTTCCGCCTGGGGCGCGTGCTGCCCTCGCCGAAGGGGCCGGGGCTGATCTTCGTATTCGCTCCGTTCGACCGCATGGTGCGGGTGTCGCTGCGGGTGGACACGCTCGAGGTGCCGCCGCAGGACGTGGTCACGCGCGACAACGTGACCGTGAAGGTGAACGCGGTTGTCTATTTCCGCGTGCTGGATCCGAAGCCGGCGGTGATCGAAGTCTCCAACTTCCTCTACGCCACCTCGCAGTTGGCGCAGACCACGCTGCGCAGCGTGCTCGGCGAGGTGGAACTGGACGAACTGCTCAGCCAGCGGGAGAAACTGAACGTGCGGCTGCAATCCATCCTGGACACGCACACCTCGGCCTGGGGCGTGAAAGTGACGATGGTGGAGGTCAAGCAGGTGGACCTGGCCGAGCAGATGATCCGCGCCATCGCGCGGCAGGCCGAAGCCGAGCGCGAGCGGCGCGCCAAGATCATCCACGCCGAGGGCGAGTACACCGCGGCGGAGAAGCTGAGCATGGCCGCGGCGGTGATTCAGAAGGAGCCGGTGGCGATCCAACTGCGCTACCTGCAAACGCTGGTGGAGATCGGCTCGGAACGGAACACGACCATCGTATTCCCGCTGCCTGTCGATATAATGGCGGGGTTGGGCCGTACTCTCCAGGTGTTGACGGATTCCGTCGCGCCGAAGGCGGGAAATCCATAGGACATGCGAAATAACGAAACCGGCGAATTCGAACTGGTGGTAGGCGACCGGCAGTTGCTGAGCGCGTTCTTCATCGTGGTGCTGCTGTGCGCGGTGGCTTTCGCGATGGGTTACGTGGTGGGGCAGAACGCGCCGCGATCCGGCAAGATCACGGCGGACGCCACGCCGCCGGCGCAGGCCGCCACCAACGCCGGAGACTCGCGGCCGCAACCGCTGGCGCCGGCGCCGAGCACGGCTCCCCCAACGGCCGCGACCGATAATCCGGCGCCGCCGGATAGCTCGCCGCAGCCCACCACACAAGCCTCGCAGGGCGCGGCGCCGTCGCAGGCTCCGGCGCAGACTCCGCCCGCGCCAACCGCTCCGCCGAAGCAGGCGGAAGCGCCCGCCGGCAATACTCCGGTGGCGGCCGAGGATCTGCCGGCGGGGAACTACTGGCAGGTGATGGCGGTCGCCGAGCAGCAGGCCCAGATGCTGCGCACCACGCTCAAGGACCACGGCTTCTCGGTATACCTCAGCCCCGGTTCCAAGGGGTTGATCCGCGTGCTGGTGGGGCCCTACGCCGATACGCAGAGCCTCGGCAAGGCCAAGAGCGACCTGGAGAGCGCCGGCATGCACCCGCTGCGGTATAAGCCGTGAGCGACACCCTGGTACAGATCGGCGGCGCGCCTCCCGCGGCGCGGGGGCCGCGCCTGCCCGAGTGGGCGCGCAAGAGCCGCACCCATTTCGAATCGCTGAACCGGTTGAAGCGCGGCTTGCGCGGACACGGACTGCACACGGTGTGCGAAGAGGCGCGCTGCCCGAATATTCACGAGTGCTTCCATCGCGGCGCCGCCACGTTCATGATTCTGGGCGAGCGCTGCACGCGCGGCTGCGGTTTCTGCAGCGTGCAGAAACTGAATCCGCGCAAACACGAAACGCAACTGGACGCGAATGAACCGGGCAACGTGGCGCGGATGGCGCGCCAGATGCAGCTTCGCTACGTGGTGATCACCAGCGTCAACCGCGACGATCTGGATGACGGCGGATCGCGCCATTTCGCCGAGACCGTGCGCGAAGTGCGGCGCGCTCTGCCGGAGGCGCGTGTGGAGGTGCTGACGCCGGATTTCCGCGGCGATCTCGACGCCGTCGCGCGCGTGATCGACGCCGGGCCGCACGTGTTCAACCACAACATGGAGACGGTGCCGCGGCTGTATGCGCGGGTGCGCCCGCAGGCGGACTACCGGCAATCTCTCGCGGTCCTGAAGTTCGCGCGTGGCTACGGCGCGGCGGAAATGCTGACGAAATCCGGATTCATGGTGGGGCTGGGCGAGACCGCGCCGGAGGTCCGCACGCTGCTCGAAGACCTGCGCGCGGCGGGCACGGACGTAGCCACCGTCGGGCAATACCTGCAACCCACGCGCCGCAATCTTCCGGTGGTGGAGTACGTGGAGCCGCGGCAGTTCGATGCCTACCGCGACTACGGCCTGGGGCTCGGCTTCCGCATGGTGTTCAGCGGGCCGCTGGTGCGCAGCTCGTATATGGCGGACCTGGTCCGCGAGGAAGCCAGTCAGCGGTGTTGAACGGCCTCCTGGCGCTGGCCACCGCCGCGCTCCTGATCCTGACCTTCCCGCGCTTTTCCATCACTTGGCTGGCGCCGTTCGCGCTGGCTCCGCTGCTGATTGCCGCCGCTCGCGAGGGATCCTGGAAGCGCCGGTTCCTGATCGGGTGGGGCGCGGGAGTCGTGTACTGGTTCGGCGTCTGCTACTGGATTCAGTTCGTGCTCTCCTTTCACGGCGGGCTGGGCGATGTGGCGGGCTGGGCCGTATTCACGCTGTTTGCGCTGGCCAAGGGGCTGCACATGGCGGTGTTCACGGTCTTCGCCGGGATGCTGATGCGTCGCTGGTGGGCGGCGCCCGGCGTGGCCGCGCTGTGGGTCGCGGTGGAGGTTACGCACGGTCCGCTGGGGTTTGCGTGGCTGGCGCTGGGCAACGCGGGAATCGACATGGGCATCCCACTGCGCCTGGCGCCGTTCACGGGCGTCTACGGCATCTCTTTCCTGTTCGCGCTGATGGCGGCGTCGATCGCGGTAGCCTTGTTGCGCCGCCGTCGCCTGGAGTTGGCGTGGCTGGCGCCGGTGCTGCTGCTGCCGCTGCTGCCCGCGATGCCGGCGGTGGAGCGCGGACGCGACACCGCGCTGCTCACCCAACCCAACATCTCCGAAACCGAAGAATGGACCCCGGAACACATCGAAGAGATGAAGCAGGAGGTGGCCATCCTCTCGCTGCGCGGCGCGCTCGCCGGGCGCGCGGAGCCGCCCTCGCTGATCGTGTGGCCGGAGGTGCCGGCGCCATTCTACTACTTCGACGATCCGCCCTTCCGCCACATGGTGGACAGCCTCGCGCAGCACACGCACGCCTACATCCTGGCCGGCATCGTGGCGCACACTCCCGGCGGCCAGCCGACGAATTCCGCGGTGCTGGTGGCTCCGTCGGGCGGCGCGGTAAGCCGCTACGACAAGGTGAACCTGGTTCCGTTCGGCGAGTACGTGCCGTGGCCGTTCGGCTTCGCCAACAAGATCTCAACCGAGGTGGGCGACTTCGCCGCGGGGCGGCACGTCGTCGTCTCACCCATGGGCAGCCACAAGCTGGGCACCTTCATCTGCTACGAGAGCGTGTTTCCGAACTTCGTACGCCGCTTCGCTCAGGACGGCGCGGAGATGCTCGTCAACATCTCCAACGACGGCTGGTTCGGCCACAGTGCTGCGCGGCGGCAGCATCTGAGCATGGTGCGCATGCGCGCGGCGGAGAACCGGCGCTGGATCCTGCGTTCGACCAACGACGGCATCACCGCCACGATCGACCCGGCGGGGCGGCTGCGCGGCACGCTGCCCCTGTACACGGAATCGACGTCCTACACCGGATTCAACTGGGTGCCGGAGACGACGCTCTACACACGCTGGGGCGACTGGTTTCCGCTCGTCTGCGCAAGTCTCGCGCTGCTGGGGATCGTGGCGGAGCGGGTCACGTAAGGTAACACCGCGGTTCGTTGAGTTAGCTGTGGCGGATGACGAGTACGTCGCCGTCCTTCACGATGTACTCCTTGCCTTCGAGCCGCAGTTGGCCCTTATCGCGCGCGCCGGCGTAGCCCCCCAGATCCACCAGGGTCTTCCAGTTGACCACTTCCGCACGGATGAACTTCTTTTCGAAATCGGAGTGGATGGCGCCCGCGGCTTTGACCGCGTTGCTGTGCATCGGGATGGTCCAGGCGCGGCACTCGTCCTCGCCGGCGGTGAGGAAACTCATCAGGCCGAGCAAGGAGTACGTCGCGGTGATCAGGCGTTCGAGACCGCTCTCGCTCAGGCCGTAGCCGGCCAGGAAATCGCGTTGTTCCTCGCGCGGCAATTCGGCGAGCTCGGCTTCGATCTTGCCGCACACGGCCGAGACCGCGGTCCGGCTGCGCCCGGCGAGCGGCCCTTCGCGGTACTCCTGCTCGCGCTCGTGCAGTCGCGCGGCTTCCTCTTCACCGAGGTTGAGCACGTACAGCATCGGCTTCTGGGAAAGGAACTGGAAGCCGCGGATGCGCTTTTCGTCTTCGGTATCGAGCTCGAGTCCGCGCAAGGGACGGTTCTCTTCAAGCAGGGTCTTGGCCTTGACGAGTAACTCAAATTCCTTGTCGAGTTCGGGATTCTTGATCTTCTTGCGGTCCTTGTCCAGGCGCTCCAGGCGCTTTTCGATGACCACGAGGTCGCTGAGGATCAGCTCGGTTTCCAGGTCTTCGAGATCGCGCACGGGGTCGACCGACCCCTTCTCGTGGGGGATGGTTTCGTCGGCGAAGAGGCGCAGCACGTGCATGAAGGCATCCACGTTGCGCAGGCTGGCGAGGGCGCCGGCATCGCGCAGGCTCTCCTTGGAGATGGAGGGCATGTCGACGTACTCGACCGTGGCGTAGGTGGTCTTGTTGGGCTCGAAGAGCCTGGAGAGCGCGTCCAGGCGGGCATCGGGGACTTTGGCGACGCCGGTGCGGGCGGCGGTGGATCCGATGCGGGTTTCCTGGTGCACGCCCGTGAGAATCGTGAACAGAGAGGTTTTGCCGGTCATTGGCAGACCGATGATGGCTGTCTTCATATCGGGAACGGTCTTCTACAGGGGGACTTCCACCTGGTTGAGAATGTCTTCGATGATGCGCTCGGCGGCCTCGGGCTTGCGCTGCACCAGCGTGGTCCGCGTGTTGATCACGACGCGGTGCGCGAACAGGGGAGCGGCGAGGCGTTTGACGTCGTCGGGGATCACGTAGTCACGGCACTCCACGAGGGCAAGGGCCTGCGCGGCGCGATAGAGCGCCTGGCTGCCGCGCGGGCTGACGCCGAGCGCCAGCGATTCGTGCGCGCGGGTGCGTTCGACGATGGCGAGCATGTAGTCCACCACGGCGTCGTCCACCGTGACGGTGCGGACCGCGTCCTGGAGGCGCAGCACATCGTCGGCGATGAGCCCGCCGGATGCGGGCGCGGAGAATTCGCGCTCTCCGTTTCGCAGGATCTGGCGTTCGCTGGCCGCGTCCGGGTAGCCCACGCGGAGACGCATGAGAAAGCGGTCGAGTTGCGATTCGGGCAGCGGGTAGGTACCGTGGTGCTCCACCGGGTTCTGGGTGGCGATGACCATGAAGGGCCGGGGTAGCGAGTGCGACTTGCCGTCGATCGTCACCTGGTTTTCGTTCATCGCCTCCAGCAGCGCGGACTGCGTCTTCGGCGTGGTCCGGTTGATTTCGTCGGCGAGCAGGAAATTGCTGAAGATGGGTCCCGGCTTGAACTCGAAGGCCTCGGAGTGCGCGTTGTAGATGGTGACCCCGAGCACGTCGCTGGGCAGCATGTCGCTGGTGAACTGCAGGCGGTGGAAGCGGCAGGAGACGGCGCGGGCGAGCGCTTGCGCGAGCGTGGTTTTGCCGACCCCGGGGACGTCTTCGATGAGCAGGTGTCCGCGGGCGAGCAGGCAGACCAGAGAGAGGCGGATGACCTCCGTCTTGCCGCGGATGGAGTTGCCGACAACGGTTTCGAGTTCTGCCAGCTTGCGGAGGAGTTCGGGCGAGAACGCTACCGGCGGGGCAACCATGGATTCCCGCTGGGACATTACAAGTTAATGATACTAAACAACGGTCCAGTTCCGTTTCATGACATCCGTTTACGGGCCGGCGGCGACGACAGGAGCGGGGATTAACCCGGGTACCTTATCGGCCGTCCCATGGGTACGGGAACGTCTACAGTACCGCTGGACTTTCAGGGCTATGGAAACCCGATGAAGATTGGTTTACAAGGAGAGGGATGGCCACCTCGAGCGCAGGTATGGCACAACCTGACCCGGCCGCGGGACCCAAGGCGCTGTTCGTTGAATCGCGGCGCCTGGCGCGACGGCCCCTGGCAGCGGCGGTGCGTGTGGGCTGGATCAACGACGACCGGCGGATGGAGTACATCACGGCGCGGGGCATCGACGTTTCGGCGTGCGGGATCGGAGTGCTGGCCGAGCAACGGCTTCGGCTGTCGGCGCTGGTGCACGTGGAAGTGGGCGAGGGCGGCGAGGCCGCGGTCGGCCGCGTGCGCAACTGCATCCGGACGGAAGCCGGCTGGCGAATCGGGATCGAACTGACGCCGGTGTGATCGGTCGAATTCGTCAGAGTGTCAAGGCAAAGTAGAAATGTCCTATTCCCAGCAAAGTAGAAATGTCCTGT
>JAFDVU010000208.1 GCA_018268835.1 Acidobacteriota bacterium
TTTGCCGGCGGGGAGTGTTTGCACGCGGACAACCCGAAAATCGCGGCGCCCGCGGCCAGGGAAAGCAGAAATCGGTTCATTGGCGTGAATCCCCATTGTAGCTTGCGCCCGCGGCGTTAGAATAGCTATTCGCCTATGAGAGTCGGAATGATCGGGACCGGCGCGATCTCGCACAAGCACGCGCAGGCCTACAAGAACATCGGATTCGAACTCACCGTGTGCACGGACATCAACGCCGCCGGCGGCCGCCGCTTCGCCGAACAGTACGGCTGCGAGTTCGTCCCCACCTATGAGGAATTGTGCCGCCATCCCAAGGTGGACTACGTGGACGTCTGCACCTTTCCGGACTTCCGCATGCAGCCCATCGAGATCTGCGCGCAAGCGAAGAAGCACGTGCAGGTGCAGAAGCCGATCTCGACCACGCTGGAGACCGCGCGCCTCATGGTGGAGGCCGCGCGCCAGGCCGGCATCGTGCTCGGCGTCGTCAGCCAGCACCGCTTCGACGATTCCAGTATGTTCGTGGCCAAGGCCATCCGCGACGGACGCCTCGGTAAGTTGCTCCAGGTGGATTGCTACGTCAAGTGGTACCGCTCGGCCGAGTATTACTCGCGCCCCATCAAGGGTAGCTGGACTACCGAGGGCGGCGGCGCGCTCATCAACCAGGCCATCCACGGCATCGACATCCTGCGCTGGATCGCCGGCCCCGTCAAGGAACTCTTCGGTTACTGGCAACTCGGCGCGCTGCATAAGATCGAAAGCGAGGACGTGGTCAACGCCGTCATGAAGTTCGCCAACGGCGCCACCGGCGTGCTCCAGGCCTCCACCGCTTTCTGGCCCGGCTACACCGAGCGCACCGAGTTCCACGGCACGAAGGGCACCGCCATCATCTCGGGTGACAAGCTGACTACCTGGGACGTGCAGGACGATGCCGGCGAACCCGCGCCCGTCGCCCGCGATGTGGCCAGCGGCGCCAGCGATCCCATGGCCATTTCGCTGGAGCCCTTCGAACGTCAGTTCCGCGATTTCGCCGAAGCCATACGCACCGGCCGCAAGCCGCTGGTCGCCGGTGAAGAAGGCTGTCAGGCGCTCGAAATCGTGGACGCCGTCTACCGCTCCTGCCGCACCGGGGAAAAGGTCACGCTCTAGCCCCCGCGGCAGAAGTGCCAAAACACCGCTTACTAACGTGCGCGGCTCCGCAGTTTCAGCTGGTTACGGAGCCGCGACCGTAAGGGAGCGACTTTTGCTACGGGCTGCTATCCTGGCCCCCGCGGCTCAGCGCGCCTGATACCGCGTCCACGCCTCCACCAGGTCCTTGCCGTGGATGCGGATCGTGCGGTCGTCCACCACCTCGCTGCCCGGGTGCGATCCGGCGGAAATGGGCAGCGAGTTCCGTGTCGTGTACTCGATCTGTAGCGTCACCGGCCCCTCGATGCGGTACGGCTTGACGGCGCCGATCCTGCGCGCGGCCTCGGACGCCTTCTCGCGGATCAGTTCGCGCGCCGCCGCCGCCGAAAGCGTGATGCACGTATATCGCGCCAGCCCCTCCTTGACCTCGGCGGTCACCGCGTCGGGGACGATGTCGTGCAGTTCCTTCACCGCGGCCCGGTCGCCGCTGAGGAAGATCACGGGGATACTGAAACTGCCGGCCAGCGCGGTTCTGGTTTCGATCTCCCCCACCGCCTTGCCGTTGAGCAGCATGTTCTGAATTCCGAGCGAACTGTAGCTGTGCGCCATGATGCCGCCGCGCACGCCGGCCATCGCGTGCTGCCCGAGAAACGCGACCGCGGCATAGCCCCGCTCGAACGTCATCCGCGGGCCGATATCGCCGATCACCAGCTTGGCCTTCGGGTGGATGGTCGTCGCGGAGAGCGTCTGGCTGCCGTCGTGGCCGTCCCAGACGATCACCTCATCGGCGCCGCCGGCGAGGAAGCCGTCCACCGCCGCGTTGACTTCGCCCGTCAGCAGTTGCCGCAGTTCGGGGTCCTTCGGTTCGGTCTGCTCCTGGCGGCAGATCCCGGCCACCCCCTCGGCATCCGTAATCACGAAGACGGATTTCCGCGGTTGCGCCGGGCACACCATCGCCGAGGAACAGATCAGGAGAACGAGGCAAATCGCGTTGAGTCGCATAGCACTCCTCGGGTAGAGGGTAGCAGAGCGATCTCACCGCAGCGTGAGGTCGCCGGCGAACACATCCATCGTCAACAGGAAAGGCTCAGGCGCGAACGTCGCCGCCACCCCGCGGAACACCACCTCGGCCCCGCGAAGCACTGTGCGCGTGATTCGCGGCTTCACCCTCAATCGAATCTCGGGCGTAGTCCGGTCCGAGATCGCCACGAACAACACCGCCCCATCGGCACTTACCGATACGACGATCCCGCTCAGGGCCGGCAAGTACGCACCCTTCAGAAGCCTCTCGTAGTATTCGGTTCCGTCCTGCGCCTGCAGCAAGCCTGGATCCCACGCCACAGGCCCGCTCTGGCATTGTTCTCCCGCTCCTGCCGCAGTGCCACGAACTCGGCATACTTTTCCTCCGGCACCAATGACCAGAACCCGTCGGAGCGACCCACTAACTGCGCGACCCAGCCGCCAAGATGACCGAATCCGACGGCTCCGTCTCTTCCCCGCGGAAACGAAATCCCGGTCTCGAACCGGCCGTACACCGCGGCCCAGGTGTTCGCAACCGGAGGACCTTGCAATGCCTTCCGGACGCCCTTGCCCTTATCCGGCAGCTTCGCGCGGATCCTCGCATCGTATGTCGCGTACGCGGGCACGTCGGTGGGTAGCGGAGCCCTGCTATCACCGTGTGAGCCGAGCCAGATCGAACTCGACCAGGTATGGCCGTCCGCCATCACCGTCCCACCACAATCGGCTGACAATTCGCTGCCCTCCATCCAGCCGGAGTATCTCCCTACAACGATCACCGCCTGACCGTTGTAGGTCATCCGCTGGTTGAGCACTTCGCAGACCGAGAGGACTGGCACTCCGGCCCGGCCCGTCACGCCGCTCGCAACTGCGAGGACTGCGATCGTTGTGCCTACCCGCACGCCCACACTGTAGCTCACGGAGGAGGGAACCGGGCAGCGTCATTGAGCCGCCGTGCCGGACTGAGTGACCAGATCCTTGAGCCGGCTCACGACATCGCTGAGCGCCAGGCCGAGGTTCTTGTCCCGATTTCCCTGGTGGAGTGCAACCGGCACGTGCCGCAGAAATGTCCAGAGCACCACGTTGGTCCGCGGGTCCCGAATGGCCAGGTGAAGACGGCCGATTTCGGGCGCCCTCCACCCGTTATCGCTGAGAGTCACTCCGATTTCGAAGACGAGGTCGGCGTCGGCGGGGGCCGTTACCAACTCGTACTTCCCCCATTCCTTCAGCGCCGCGTAAAACTCGTTGTAGACCCTGTCGGGACTCCCGCCGAAGATCACGATGCGATGGATCGCATAGCTGTCCTGTCCCGCGTTGGCAACAAAAACCTTCTTTCCGTTGACGATCTGGGTCGGAACCGGCGCCCGGGGTGCGCTGGTCGCCGGCGGCTGGCTGTATACCGGCACAGCGAGCAGCGCCAGGCAGCCAACCACGCGCGGAACCAACCCGCTGCGTTGGAGAACCGTGCCGAACATGCCCCAAATCTACCACTCGCGCACCACGAGCGAAACGCCGGCGGGGCCCGCTTCATTCGCGCGGTTGGCGCTCAGAACGGGAACATCCGCTTCAACTCCTCCTGCGAAGGCTGCCGCCCGTACTCGCAGACCTCGAACGCCTGCGCGTGCTTGATCTGCGCCGCACGCTCCGCGCCGTAGAACTTCGTCAGCGTCTCGCGATACCGGTTCGCGATCCCCGCATACCGCCGCTCCAGGTTCGCGCGGCACTCCACCGTCCGCCGCGCCCGCCCGGCCGCATCCGCCGGATACAGGGAAGCGTTGCCGTCCGCCCCGCCCTCCTGTATCTGCGACTCCATCAGCAGCAGCGCGTCCAGCGTCGGATCCATCACGTCGTCGATCCCCACCGCCACATCGGCGCGGAATGGATTCGGCCGCTGGAACCGGTCCGGCGCATACAGGAACACGGGATTCCGCTTGAGCGAGGGCACGCTCGGCGTGAAGAACGGCACCCCCACCATGTACGCCGAATCCTGCACCAGGATCGACGTGTAGCGGTGGTCCGGGTGGTAATCGTTCGGCCGGCAGGTGATCACCACGTCCGCGTTCCATTCGCGAATCAGCCGCGTGATCGTCCGCCGGTTTTCCAGCGTGGGCATGATCTCGCCATCGTGGATGTCCAGCACCTCCGTGGCTACGCCGAGCCGCTTGTCCACCGCCAGCACTTCGTTCTTGCGCCTGATCGCCAGCGGACCGCCCGCCATCTGCCAGTGACCGATGTCGCCGTTGCTGACCGAGACCAGCTTTACGTGATACCCCAGCTTGGCCCATTTCATCGCCACTCCGGCGCCCTGATACTCGGCGTCGTCCGGATGCGCGCCGAAGAAGATGATGCGCGGCTTGCCGTCGTCCGGCGGCGGCGTCTGCGCGGCCGGCTGCTCGGCGGGGGCCGCCGCCGATTCCGCCAGCGCGATGTGCGGGTGCGGCCCGCTCACCATCGTGCCGATTGCGAACCCGAACACTCCCGCGGTGACCGCGCCGATGACCGAAGTTCTCATGTTTTTTTGCCTCCTATCGCGGTTCTGTTTCACGTGAAACAGCCAACACTCTACACCCGCGCGCCGCCGGTGTCGCTTTCGCGGCCGCGCGCCCAAATCCCGTACACCGCCGTGCCCACCACCAGGGTCACCAGCCCGAACGCCGCGTACTTCCAGCCCGACGTCGCGAAAATATAGATCCAGCCCGCGAACGCGATCGCGACCGGAACCGGATACAGCCACATGCGGAACGGCCGCGCCACATCGCCGCGGTGCTTGCGCAGATAGTGCAGCGCCGCGATCTGCCCGATGAACTGAATCAGGATTCGCGACGTGAGCAGCGCCGAAATCACCGTGTCCAGATCGAAAAAGCTGGCCCCGATCGCCAGCCCGCCCAGCAACAGCAGCGAAACGTCCGGAAAGCGTCCGCTCGGATGCAGGTGCGCGAACGCGCGAAAGAAATGCCCGTCCACTGCCGCTGCATACGGGATGCGGCTGTAGCCGAACAACAGTGCGAAGACCGAGGCGAACGCCGTCCACAGCACCAGCACCGTGACCGCGCCCGCCGCATGCGGTCCGTAGAGCCTCTCGATGAACTGCGCGGCCACGAATTTCGATTGCACCACCTCGCGCCACGGCAGCACCGCGATGATGCTGAGGTTCATCAGCGCATAAATCGCCGCAACCGCCACCACCGAGTAGAGGATCGATTTCGGGATCGTGCGCGGAGCGTCCCGCACCTCCTCGCCCACGTAGCAGATATCGTAGTAGCCCATGAAATCGTACATGGCGATCAGCATGGCCGAGCCCAGTCCGGCGGCGAAGCCGCGCGAAAACGTGAACGCGCCCGCGGGAAAATCGAAAGCCATCGCGAGATGAAAGCTGGCAATGCCGCTGGCGATGATCCACAGCACGGTCGCCAGCATCCCGACCCACAGCACCACGGTCAACCGCCCCACCGCCGTCACCCGCCGGTACAGCAGCGCCACCAGCGACACACCCACTACGATGCAGACCATCCGCGTGCCCAGCCAGCCCATGCTGCGCCAGAAGTAACTCAGGTATTGCGCAAACCCGATGTAGCCGGAGGCGATTTCAAGCGGTCCGCTGAGAATGAACTGCCAGATGAAAAGGAACGGTAGAATCCCGCCCCAACGCGTCCCGCGAAAGATGGTGCGCAGATAGAGATAGGTGCCGCCCGTCCCCGGCATGGCCGCGGCCAGTTCGCTCCACACCAGGCCATCGCATAGTGCCAGCACCGCCCCCAGCAGCCACCCGAGCATGCACTGCGGACCGCCCATGGCCGCGATGATCAGCGGGATCGTGATGAACGGTCCCACCCCGACCATGTTGCTCATGTTGAGCGCCGTGGCCTGCAGCAGTCCGAAACCCCGGACCAGTTTCCCGCCCGATGTCACCTGCTCATCACGCTGTGTCAAGACCGCAGTATAGCGGGTGCCGCGCGTGCCTTCCAGAGGATCGAAGCCCGACCGCGCCGCGGCAAGGTAGCGTCGGCCTCCGGCCGACCTTTGGATCGAGCCGGAATCTCACCGGTACGACTCAAGCACTCGGGCGCCCATGCCCCACGGCACAATGCCACAATATCTCTCATGAGGCACCTGATCGTGCTGCTTGCCGCCGCCGCTGCCATGCCCGACCTTTCCCAACTCAAGCAAATGAGTGCGCGCTTCGCGCCCGTCCAACTCAAGTACGAGACTGCCGGACTCTCCGCGGGCGACCGCCGGGCCCTGCCCAAACTCGTCGATGCCGCGCGCGTCCTCAACCAAATCTTCATGGACCAGTTGTGGAGCGGCGATCGCGCCCTCTGGGAAAAGCTCCGCCGCGACACCACGCCGCTCGGCAAAGAGCGCGCCCACTACTTCTGGCTGAACAAAGGTCCGTGGAGCGACCTCGATGCCCACGCCGCCTTCATCCCCGATGCCCCCGCGCGCAAGCCCGAGGGCGCCAACTTCTACCCCTTGGACTTGACCCGGCAGGAGTTCGAAGCCTGGGTCAAGACCCTGCCCGAGGCCGAGCGCCGGCAGGCCACCGGCTTCTTCACCGTGATCCGCCGCGATTCCGCGCGCAAACTCACCATCGTCCCCTACAGCAAGGCTTACGCCGCCGATCTCGCTCGCGCCGCGGGCCTGCTGCGCGAAGCCGCCGCCCTCACCGACAACGCCTCCCTGCGTAAGTTCCTCAACCTGCGCGCCGACGCCTTCCTCTCCGACGACTACTACGCGAGCGACGTCGCCTGGATGGATCTCGACGCGCCGCTCGATATCACCATCGGCCCCTACGAAACCTATAACGACGAATTGTTCGGCTACAAGGCCGCCTTCGAAGCCTACATCACCATCCGCGACGAGGCCCTCACCAACCGCCTGCACGAGTTCGCCACGCGCATGCAGGAGATCGAGAACAACCTCCCCATCGACGCCAAATACCGCAATCCGAAGATCGGCGCCGCCGCGCCCATCCGCGTGGTCAACGAAGTCTACGCCGCCGGCGACGGTGCGCACGGCGTCCGCACGGCCGCCTTCAACCTGCCCAACGACGAACGCGTGGTCCGCGAGAAGGGCAGCAAGCGCGTCATGCTGCACAACATCCAGCAGGCTAAGTTCGATTCCATCCTGAAGCCCATCGCCGCCCGCGTGCTGCCCAAGGGCGCGCAGGGCGATCTCGATTTCGACGCCTTCTTCACCCACATCCTGGCTCACGAGATGACCCACGGCATCGGCCCGCACCAGAACGTGCGCCAAAGCCTGAAGGAACTCTACAGCGCCATCGAGGAGGCCAAGGCCGACGTCACAGGACTGTTCATGCTGCAATACCTCTACGACCACGGCATGCGGCACTCAGCCCGTGCCGAACAGCAACTCTACACCACGTACCTGGCCTCGGCCTTCCGCAGCGTGCGCTTCGGCATCACGGAAGCTCACGGCCGCGGCATGGCGCTGCAGTTCAACTACCTCACCGATAAGGGCGCGATCGTCGCCAACCCCGATGGCACCTTCTCTTTGAACGAGGCCAAAATCAAGGGCGCCGTCCGCGATCTCGCGCACGACCTGATGACCATCGAAGCCGAGGGCAACTACCGCGAAGCCGCGCGCCTGCTCGATACCCTGGCGGTCATCCGCCCGCCCATGCAGCACGCGCTCGATCGCTTGAAGGATCTCCCCACCGACATCGACCCCGTGAACGAGACCAATGAATAGCCGCCGTGCACCCCGCGGGCGCGCCGTCCTCGCCGCCCTCCTGCTCGCTCTCACTCTTTGCGCGCAGGACCGCCATCCGGTCACCGGACGCCCCTACGCCGGTGTCATGGGCGTGCGCGGCGCCGATTGGCTGGTCCGCCCCGAGCGCGAAGCCGAGGAGCAGCCCGATCGCGCGCTCGACTTGATTGGCATCACGCGCGGCAGCACGCTGGCCGATATCGGCGCCGGCGCCGGATACTTCACCTGGCGCATGGCCGCGCGCACCGGTCCCGCCGGACGCGTCTACGCCACCGACATTCAGCCCGCGATGCTCGACCTGCTGCGCCGCAACATGCGCGACCGCAAACTCGACAACGTCGTGCCCGTGCTCGGCGCCGTCGACGATCCCAAACTCCCCGCCGGCGCGCTCGACCTCATCCTGCTGGTGGATGTCTACCACGAGTTCAACCACCCGCGGGAAATGCTGCGCGGCATGCGCGACGCGCTCAAGCCCGATGGGCGCCTGGTCCTGCTCGAATACCGCGCCGAGGATCCGGACGTGCCCATCCGTCCCGAACATAAGATGACGGTCGCGCAGGTCAAGGCCGAACTGCAGCCCGAGGGCTTCCGCCTGGACAAACTCCTCGAAGACCTGCCGCGCCAGCACATCCTGATTTTCCGCAAGGCCCTATGACGGACACCCGGCGGCGGCTCCTGGTCATGCTCGCGCTGGCCGCGGCCTGCCTGCTCCTGTACGGCCCAACCATCCGCTACGATTTCGTCAACTTCGACGACCCGTACTACGTCACCGCCAATCCCCACGTGAACGCCGGCTTGACCGCCGGCGGCATCCACTGGGCCTTCGCCACCATCGATTACGACTACTGGCAGCCGCTCTCCTGGCTCTCTCTCATGCTCGATTGCCAGGTCTTCGGCCTCCATCCCGCCGGGCACCACGCGGTCAACGTCGTGATCCACGCGGTGAACGCGATGCTCGCGTTCGCGGTCCTGCTCGCCCTCACCGGAGCCTTCTGGCGCAGCGCCGCGGCGGCCGCGATCTTCGCGCTGCACCCGCTGCGCCTCGAATCCGTCGCCTGGATTGCCGAGCGCAAGGACCTTCTTGGCGGCTTCTTCTTCCTCGCCACGCTCTGGTGTTATCTGCGCTACGTGAAACAACCCTCGCGGGCGCGATACCGCCTGGTGCTGCTCGCCTTCGCGCTGGGCCTGATGTCCAAGCCGGTCGGCTTGACGCTGCCCGCGCTGCTGCTGCTGCTCGATTGGTGGCCGCTCGGCCGCCGCGCCTTCGCCGAGAAGGTGCCGCTCTTCGCCATGGCCGCGGCCTCCGCCTTCATCACCATGCTCGGCACGTGGCGAATGGGTTCGGCCAACTGGGGCGCAGCTATCCCGCTCGGCAAGCGCATCGCCAACCTGCTGGTCTCCTACGTGCGATATCTCGAGCTTTCCGCCTGGCCGCACGATCTCGCCGTGCTCTATCCCTTCCGCCTGAACGTGCCGCTCTGGCAGGCATCGCTCGCCGCCCTGTTGCTGGCCGGTATCACCGGCGCCGCGCTGTGGCAGGCGAGGCGGCGGCCCTTGCTGATCGTGGGCTGGCTCTGGTTCGCGCTGGTGCTTCTGCCCGCCGGCGGGATTGCGCAAAAGGGACGCCAGGGCATGGCGGACCGCTTCACCTATCTGCCCCACATCGGGCTGGCGATCAGCGTGGTTTGGGGCGCGGCCGAACTGCTCGGCAGGCATCGGCGCATCGCCGCCGCCGCCATCGTCGCCGCGCCCTGCGCTCTCGCCGCCGCGACCGCGTACAACCTTCCCGTCTGGCGCGACAGTGTCACGCTCTTTAGCCGGACGGTCGCGGTCACCGGCGACAATCCGGTTGCGCAGCACTTTCTGGCGATCGCGCTGGAATCCCGCGGGCGCTACCTTGAGGCCCTCCCGCACCACGCCGAGGCCGTGCGCCTGGAGCCCTCCTACTTCATCGCGCAATACGCTTATGGTGTCGCGCTGGAGCGCCAGGGGCGCCTTTCTGAAGCGGTCGATCACTTCCGAGCGGCGCTGCGCTGGTTCCCGGATTATCCCGACGCCCGCGCCCATCTCGAGGCCGATGAAAAACTGCTTGACCTGTCTAAAGCTTCAGGGTCCAAGCTGAAAACAGAGCGATGAACCTGACCGTCACCCGGCTTGCCCGGAGTTGCAATCTGGCGCGCAGTACCGTGCTGTATTACGAGAGCATCGGGCTGCTCGCGCCGCCCCGCCGCAGCGCGGGAAACTACCGCGTCTATTCGAAGAAAGACGCCGAACGGCTGCGCCAGATCTGTCTCTACCGCAACGCCGGACTGACGCTTGAGGACATCCGCTCCCTGCTGAACGCGCCGCGCAACGATGCCTGCGGTGTGCTTCGACGGCGCATGGAGGAAATCGGCCATGCCATCGAGCGCATGCGCGAGCATCAGCACGCCATCGCGCGTCTGCTCAACGTCACCGAAATGAGGAAGAATCGCATGATCAGCAAAGAGAAGTGGGTGTCCATCATGTCCGCCGCCGGCTTCAGTGAAGACGATATGCGCCGCTGGCACACGGAATTCGAGAAATCGGCTCCCGCCGAACACCAGGAGTTCCTCGAATTCCTCCACATCCCCGCCGACGAAATCCGCAAGATCCGTAACTGGAGCGCGCACGGCGAGACCAGGGCCTGACGGCATGGGTGGCGCCGGCACACCCGTTGCCGGAGCCACCCCTCGCAACCCGGTTTGCCTTGCGCGCCCGGCCGCCACGCGGCGGATGTCATAGCTTACACTCAAATTACGTGCTCAACCGGGGCTATGCCTACACCACGGTCATCGGCAGACAATGCCATGGACAAACCCTGCTCTCCCACCTGGCAAGCCTTTATACCCATTCAACACCGGAAGCCTGGCAACAAAACCTGAACAACGGCGAAGTCACCCTCGATGGGATCCCCGCCACCGGAAGCGAATCGATCGTTTCAGGCCAGGTCCTGGTCTGGAACCGTCCACCCTGGAAGGAACCGGACACCCCGCGGCACTTCGAAGTCCTGTTTGAAGACGCGCATCTGTTGGCCGTCAACAAACCCGGCGGACTGCCCACCATCCCCGGCGGCGGCTTTGTTGAGAATACCCTGCTCCGCCTGGTCCAAAAGCACAGCCCCGGCGCAAACCCTGTCCACCGGTTGGGCCGAGCCACCAGCGGCATCGTCCTCTTTGCCAAAAATTCGCGGGCGGCTTCGAATCTATCGGCAAACTGGAATACGCCGAGGATTCAAAAGCTCTACCGGGCGCTGGCTCAGAACATTGCGCCGCACGACACCTACGAGATTCTCACGCCCATCGGCCTCGTACCGCACCCGCGTATCGGTTGCGTGTGGGCCGCGAGCCCAACCGGCAAACCGTCCAAGTCATCTGCAAAGGTGATCTCACGCGGCGCCGGCACGACCACGTTTGAGGTGAGCATCTATTCGGGCCGTCCTCACCAAATCCGGATCCATCTGGCATCCATCGGCCATCCCCTGTTCGGCGATCCTCTGTACGGCTGCGCCGGCCGGCCTCTCGATCATCTCCCCGGCCTCCCCGGCGATGGCGGATATTTCCTGCACGCCCAGTTTCTGAGATTTCACCACCCCATTACCGGAGAGCAAATCCACCTGCAGGCAGCTTTGCCGCCGGAATTCCCATTGCATCAGTAGTTCCCAGGCGGGTTTCTCTAAGATGATAAGATCGGGTGCACATGCGGATCACGAAATTGTTGCTGATAATGGGCGCGATTGCGGGGATGGCGGCCGCCCAGGATTCGATGACGGATGCGGGCGCCGGATGGGCGCCGGAATTCAAGATGGCCGGGCGGCAGATGATCACGCTGGCCGAGGCGATACCGGCGGAGAAGTACGGATGGCGTCCGGGGCCGGGCGTGCGCAGCGTGAGCGAGGTCCTGATGCATGCGGCGTCGGGGAATTACTTTTTTCTGCGATCGATGGGCGTGAAGGCCGGCGAGGATCTTCCGAAGAACCCGGAGAAGAGCGTAACTGCGAAGGCGGACGTAGTGCGGTGGCTGAAGGCGTCGTTCGAAGCGGTGCAGGAGAATTATCCGAAGATCGATCAACAGAAGGTGGTAAAGTTCCTGGGCCACGACGCGACGTGCGAAGGGGTGCTGTTGCGGGCGCTGGCTCATGCAAACGAGCACTTGGGGCAGATGATCGCGTATGCACGGGTGAATGGGATCGTGCCGCCGTGGTCGAAGTGATGTGACTGTTTCGCAACGTGAATGCGGCATGAGGGACGGGTCCACATCCAGGATCTGTATGTTCGAGTCCGGCTCGCGTCCCTGCTCCCGCAGAAC
>JAFDVU010000209.1 GCA_018268835.1 Acidobacteriota bacterium
TCGCGCCCTCCGGCTGGTGCAGCCAGAGTTGCAGCAGCACGTAGTCGCTCTCCAGCGTTGTGTCCGCCGTCAGTTCTCCGCACCAGAAGCCGTCCGGCGATTGTTGCGCGAACAGCGCGTCCGCTGCGCGCGCCACCGCCGATGCCGCATCCGCGCGCTCGACGCCGGCTACCGCCTCGGTGCGCCGCCTCCGTTGCGCCGGCGCTGTCTGCATCCGTTCAAAAGGCATCGGTCCCCGTTCAACCCCCTATGGTAGCAACGTACACTGGAGTTATGGACTGGCAACTCAGCCCCGAAGAAACACGCGTGCTCGGCTCCCTCATGGAAAAGGAGATCGCCACTCCGGACTACTACCCGCTCTCGCTGAACGCGCTGGTCAACGCTTGCAATCAGAAGTCCAATCGCGAGCCGGTAGTGGCCTACGACGAAGACGCCGTCGAAACCGCCCTCGAAGGACTCCGCGCCAAGGGCCTCGCCATGCGCATCACCGGCGACGGGCGCGTGGCCAAGCACGAGCAGCGCTTCACCGAGCGCCACAACCTCGGGCGCCGCGAAGCCGCCCTGATGTGCGTGCTCATGCTGCGTGGGCCGCAGACTCCTGGGGAACTCCGCGGGCGCGCCGAACGGCTCTACACCTTCGACGATCTCGAAGGCGTGGAAGGCACGCTGAATCGCCTGGCGGAAATGGGCTTCGTCAAATTGCTGCCGCGCCAGTCGGGCCACAAGGAACCAAGGTGGGCGCAACTACTCTGCGGCGATCCCGAGGTGGCGGAAGAAACCGCTACCCCAGCCGGGCACGGCCCCTCCACCGCCGATCGCATCGCCGCGCTGGAACGCGAAGTGGCCGATCTCAAGCGCCAATTCGACGAGTTCCGCGGCAAGTTCGAGTAGTGCGCAGCCTTACTTCACCAGTGTCGTTTTGCCAGGCTCGATCTTGATCTTCTGGTTGATGGGCTGCCCGCTGGCGGGCGCAATCTGCACACTGTAGTCTCCCGCCGGCAGCTCCAGGGCCTGCCACGGGTTGCTGAACTCGTCCACGTGACCCATATAGTGCTCGTTCACGTAGACCGCCGCGAACTTATCCGGGTTCTCCGTGCGTAATTTGCCGAAGGGCCCCTTGGGTAGCGGGAGCGCCTTCATGGTCTGCTTGAGGTCCGTAGTCTTGCCCGCCTGGATCGTAACCGTGGTATCGATCTCTTCATAGCGGGGCTCGACCAGTTTGATCTTATGTTCGCCCGGGGAAAGCGCGTACTTGCGGGCCATGCGGAAATTCGCGGCTGGACCCACGTACTTACCGTCCACGAACACGCCGGCCCGGCCCGGATCGACCTTGGCCTTCAAATACCCGGTTTGTTGCGCGCAAAGGGAAGCCGCGGCCATCAAACCCGCGGCGGCGATCGTAACGAACTTGACAATCACAACGAATCAGCCTCCTTAACCGATCGAGAAATCCACAACGCGTGATTCACATCCCAGGCTATCCGATACTGCCCAAAGAAAACAAGGGACCAATCCGCCCTATCCGACGCCCCGGTACTGTCCAATGCGATAATCGCCAAATGGCACCCGAATGCGGCTGGGTACGGATCGGCGAGGTCCCCACGTATCGCGCGCGGCCTTCCCTGCCCGGCCCCTTCCCGGTGGTGCTGGTGATTCAGGAGATCTTCGGGGTCCATCCGCACATCCAGGACATCTGCCGGCGCTTTGCCGGGCTCGGCTACCTCGCCATCGCCCCCGAACTCTACGCGCGGCACGGCGATGTCTCCACCATGACCGACCACGCCGAGATCCGCGAGAAAGTCGTCAGCCGCGTGCCCGACGCACCGGTGATGGCCGACCTCGACTCCGCCGCGGCGTGGGCCGCCGGCGAGGGCGGCGATGCCTCCCGACTCGTCATCACGGGTTTCTGCTGGGGCGGACGCATCGCGTGGCTCTACGCCGCGCACAACCCGCGGCTGAAGGCGGCGGCCGCCTGGTACGGGCGCGTCGATTCCGCCTCCACGCCGCTACAGCCGCGATCGCCGCTCGATGTCGCCGGCGAACTGAAATGTCCCGTGCTCGGACTCTACGCCGCTCGCGACGCCGGCATCCCGGTGGAGAGCGTCGAGCGCATGCGCGGCGCCGCCGGCAGCCGCGCCGACATCGTCATTTACCCCGACGCCGGCCACGGATTCTTCGCCGATTACCGCCCGGCCTACCACCAGGCGTCCGCCCTCGACGGCTGGCGCCGCCTGATCGAGTGGTTCCAAAAATACGGAGCAGCCTGAATGAGACGTTTCGCCGCTTACCTGCTTTGCTTCACCCTGGTCATGCTTCCCCTCCATGCCGCCGATGCTCCCACGCTGCGCGGCTACTCGGCCGAATCCTCACGCGTGCAGCGCCAGTGGGAAGAGAAATTCCGCGCCATCCCCGAGCCTGGGAACTTGCGTGATTACATGCGGCGGCTCTCCGCCCGCCCGCACCACGTGGGCTCGCCCTACGACAAGGACAACGCCGAGTGGATCGCCGCCAAGGCGCGGGAATGGGGACTCGACGCCACCATCGAGAGCTTCGATGTGCTCTTCCCTACCCCGAAAGAGCGCCTGCTGGAAATGACCGAGCCCACCCGCTACCACGCCAAGATCGAAGAGCCGGCGGTGGCCGGGGATCCCACCTCCGGCCAGAAGAGCGAACAACTGCCGGTCTATAACGCCTACTCGATCGACGGCGACGTTACCGGCCCGCTGGTCTACGTCAACTACGGCGTGCCGGCCGATTACGAACAACTCGACCGCCTCGGCATCTCGGTCAAGGGCGCCATCGTGATCGCGCGCTACGGCGGCAGTTGGCGCGGCATCAAGCCCAAGGTCGCCGCCGAACACGGCGCCATCGGCTGCCTGATCTACTCCGACCCGCGGGACGACGGCTACCAGCAGGGCGACATCTTCCCCGCCGGCCCCATGCGTCCGCCCGATGGCGCGCAGCGCGGCAGCGTGATGGACATGCCGGTCTATCCCGGCGACCCTCTCACCCCCGGAATCGGCGCCACCAGGAACGCCAAACGGCTCGCCCTCAAGGACGTCACCACCCTGACGAAGATCCCGGTCATGCCCATCTCCTACGGTGACGCCCAGCCGCTGCTCCAAGCGCTCAAAGGCCCGCTGGCTCCGGCGGCGTGGCGCGGCGCCCTGCCCATCACCTATCACGTGGGTCCGGGCGCCACGCGCGTGCATCTCAAACTGGCCTTCAACTGGGACATCAAGCCGCTCTACGACGTGATCGTGCGCATCCCCGGTTCCACCTATCCCGACGAGTGGATCATCCGCGGCAACCACCACGACGCCTGGGTCAACGGCGCCGAGGATCCGATCTCCGGCATGGCTCCGGAGATGGAAGAAATGCGCGCGCTGGGCGCACTTCTCAAGCAGGGGTGGAAGCCCAAGCGCACCATCATCTACTGCGCCTGGGACGGCGAGGAACCGGGCCTGCTCGGCTCTACCGAATGGGCCGAGGCGCACGCCGCCGAGCTCAAGCAGAAGGCGGCGGTCTACATCAATTCCGACGGCAACGGCCGCGGCGTGCTCGAAGCCGAGGGATCGCATACGCTGGAACTGTTCATCAACACCGTGGCGCGGGAAATCCAGGATCCCGAAGCCAACGTCCCGGTATGGACGCGCCTGCGGGACGCCCGCCTGACGAATCCGGAAACCACCAACCGCGGCGAACTCCGCAGCCGCGCCGACCTGCGCATCGGAGCGCTCGGCTCGGGCAGCGACTACACCGCGTTTCTCGACCACCTGGGCATCGCCAGCCTGAATCTCGGCTTCGGCGGCGAAGACCGCGGCGGCATCTACCACTCCATCTATGACGACTTCTACTGGTACACCCACTTCTCCGACACGAAGTTCGTGTACGGACGCGCGCTGGCGCAACTCGCCGGCACCGCCGTCATCCGGTTGGCCGGCGCCGACCTGCTGCCCTTCGATTTCGACGGCTTCACCGACACCGTGCGCCGTTACATCGACGAAGTCGAGGCCCTGGCGCGCGATCGCCGGCAGCAGACCATCGAGCGCAACCGCATGATCGACGACGGCGTCTACGCCGCGGCCGACGACCCGCGCCATCCGCTGGCGCCGCCGCCGCGCGAAGCCGTCCCGCCGGTGCTCAACTTCGCGCCGCTGGAGAACGGCTACGCCGCCTTGGAGCGCACCGCCCAGGCTTACAGCAAGGCGCTGGCGCAGGCAGCTGAAAACGGCGGCTCCGAACTCGCCCGCGTCTCCCTGCGCGACGTCAACGCCAGGCTCATCGCGGTGGAGCGGGCGCTGACGTTGAGCGACGGTCTGCCGCAGCGCCCCTGGTTCGAAAACCAGATCTACGCCCCCGGCTTCTACACCGGCTACGGCGTGAAAACGCTGCCCGCGGTGCGCGAGAGCATCGAGCAGAAGCAGTGGAAACTCGCCGACGAAGAGATTGTCCGCGTGGGCAAGGTACTCGAAAACGCCGGCGAGGCGATCGACGGCGCGACCGCCGCGCTAACGCGCCCGGCGCGCTGATTTGCGGCGTTTTTCGAGTTGCTGATTGACGTGCCCGAGGCTGGCGAACTGCCCGGCGAACTCCGCCGCGGGCCCGGGCCCCGGGCGGCGCGTCGCCGCGAAGTCGCCACGCCGGAACAAGTCCGTCCGCGCGATCACAGCGGCGCCCATCGCGCGGTATTCATAGGTGCCCTGTGCCCACGCCGAATCCCCGTCCAGCCAAAGATAGAAGCCCATCCGCCTCATGGTAGCAATTGCGCCACGGATTCGAACAGTAGGCGCGGTTGGAACGGCTTTGCGAGCATCAGCGCACGCGCGAACAGCTCGGTCTGCGCCGGGTCCGGACATGCCGAAAGATACAGCACAGGCACGTCCGGAAACGCCGCGAATTCCAGCGGCACGTTGGTCACCAGCACCTGAATCTTCTCCGGCTCCCTCCGCAGCATGGCGCGCGCCGCGCCCGGGCTCGCGCACAGCACGTTATAGCCTTGATGAGTGAGCGCCGAACGAAGGAATTCGCTGACGAACTGCTCTTCCACAACCAGGATCGAGGCCTTACCCCGGATCTTCGGGGCTTCGCCCGCCTCGCTCGCCGATGTAGACACCTGTAGGTATGATCAGGGAAATCCGCGAGATGAACAATCCCCCCAATTGAGAGCAGGGGCAGTCTGAAATGAGGGGAAAGCGGGGTTAATCCCCGACCGGGCGCTGCCGGAGCGCGCGGAAACGCTTGCCGCAAGAGCGGCAGCGAAACGGCCGCAGCGCAAACACGCGCAACAGGCGGTCGCCCAGCGTTCGGCTCATTGCGGGGCGGGTATTGCTCCATCCGCATCGAGGGCAGGCGGGCCGCCCCCAGTTGCGCGACAAATCGTCAACGGCCGGATCGTCGGGTTGCGCCCGTTCCGGCGAGACGCTCGCACTGCCCGTTTTGTCGCTTTGGTCCAGACTCATCAGTCGCTTGGAGGAGACCATGCCCCAGTATGAACCGCGTTTCAGTCGACCTGCTGTAACAGGCCGCACCACGCTCCGAAAACTTCGTGACTCAGTTCACGCAACCGCTCGCTGTTGCGGTAAGGATCCAGCGGGGACGAGAGCTCCCTTACATCTCCGCAATTCTGATCCTGGAGGCACCAGTCCGCGATCATCTCCGGTGTCACCTCCAGATGGAACTGGATTCCCCACGCTCGATCGCCGGCGCGGAAAGCCTGGTTCGCGCACAGCTCCGACGACGCCAGCAGCACCGCGCCGGGGGGAAGGTCGAAAGTCTCCCCGTGCCAGTGGAACACGGTCTCCGTGCCCATCCCGCCGAACAGCGGGTCGGCGGTCGCTTCCGGTGTGCAGCGGATATCGAACCAGCCGATTTCCCTGGCCGGATTGCGCCGCACGTTCCCGCCCAGCGCCTGTGCGATCAACTGCGCGCCCAGGCAGATGCCCAGCACCGGCACGCCGGCGGTCACGGCGTTACGGATGAGCCCCTCTTCCAGCCGCAGATAGGCCAGATTATCGTTCACCGACATCGGTCCGCCCATGAATACCAGGCCTTGGTAGCGGCCGGCATCCGGCGCCGCCGCGCCGTCGCGATACAGATCCGCGTAGTCCGCCGCAATGCCGCGGCGGCGCAGCACGTCCTCCAGCATCCCCGCGCCTTCGAACGGCACGTGGCGGAAGATCAGCACACGGCTCATTGATTCTGCGCCAGCTGGAAATGGCTGAGGCTGTCGGCGTAGCGCGCCACGCCCTTGTAGAGGGCCTCGGCCAGGTGCTGGCGGTAATCCGGACGCTTCAGCAACTGTTCCTCGCGCGGATTGGTCACGAACCCGATCTCGGCGAGGATGCTCGGCATCTGCGCTCCGATCAATACCACGAACGGCGCCTTCTTCACGCCGCGGTTCTTCTGCCCCGGAAAAGAGCGTGAGTTGAAGGCGTAAAGCGCCGCCTGGACGCGGCCCGCGAATTCGCGCGATTCGTCCAGCTTTTCGTGCAGCGTGATCTTCTGCAGCAGGTCCTGCAATTCGAAGATGGAGCGATGCGAGGCGGCGTTTTCGCGCGCCGCCAGGTCCATCGAGTCCTTCGAGTCGGTGAAATTCAGGTAGTACGTCTCGACACCCGTGATGCGCGCCACCGGCGAGGAGTTGGCGTGAATCGAAAGGAAAAGATCGGCCTTCTTTTCGTTGGCGATGGCGGTGCGCGTCTCCAGAGGAATAAAGGTATCGTCCTTGCGCGTGTAAATCACTTCCGCGCCCAACCCGTCCTCGATCAGCTTGCCCAACCGCAACGTGACGTCCAGGACCAGATCCTTCTCCAGCAATCCCCTCGGTCCGCTGGTCCCCTGATCGTGCCCGCCATGCCCGGCGTCCAGCACGATGCGGTTCAGCTTGAGACCCAGCGCGCGGGTCAGCGAATTCCCGCCGCTGGATGTGTGGCGCGCGGCTTTGGCCGACTCATCCTCGCTGGTCGGCGCCAGCGGGGGCCGCGGAACTTCACGCGCGGTTGCCTCCAGCGCCCCAGTGTCGCCGCCGGGAGCGGGCCGGGGCGTCTGCGGCTTGGGAGCCTCCGCCTTCGCCGCCTCCTGTCGGGACGATTCCTTCTTCGACGAGTCCTGGGCGCCGGTTGCGCGGTTGCCGGAGACCGCGTCGCCCGGACCCGGCCGGGGCGTCTCCGGTTTGGGCGCTTCCGCCTTCGCCGTCTCCTGCCGCGACGAATCCTTCTTCGACGAGTCCGCGGCGCCGGCTGCCTTGTTGCCGGAGGCCGCGCCGCCCGGAGCCGCCCGGGGCACCTCCGGTTTGGGCGCTTCCGCCTTCGCCGTCTCCTGCCGGGTCGAATCCTTCTTCGGCGAATCAGCGGACTTGGGTGCTTCCGGTTTGGGCGCCTCCGCCTTGAGTCCGACATCGGGCCTGGCGGCGCTATCCGACGGCGCCGCCAATGCCGGCGGGGCGGTGGGGAGTGGGGCCGCCGTCACCGGCGGGCCGGCCGCTGCCGGGGGTGCCGCGCGCAGTTCGATGACGAGGCGATCCGGGCTGGTGAGCTGCGACGGCACGACCTCCACCTCGCGGCTCACGTCGATCACCACGCGCGTCACCCCGGGCTTGGTCTCCGCCACCCGGATGCGCTGTACCAGACGGTCCTTCACCTCGCGCGACCACACCCTTTTTCCGTCGATGCGCGGGTGCGCGCCGCGAATATCGAAATACACGCGAGGGGGATCCTCCAACCGGTCGTATTTAAATTCGAACCGGCCAGACACTTCGATGGCCACCCGAGTGGCGCCGTCCGAGGGCCAGATGCGGACCGCCGTGACCGCGTGCTCAGCCGCGCTCTGTGCGAGCAGGATCGGAGCGACAAGCGCGATCGCGGCAAGCTTCATATACGGCCCACTATCGGGTCACGTACCGCACACTACCGTCCGGCATGGTGACCTCGACGATGTGTGCCGGACCCTCCGGCTTGGGTTCCCCGGCCGGCGGACGCTGTGGAGCCGCCGCCGCGCGGGCTTCCTCCGCCCGCTTGGCCAGTTCCAGTTGGCGCCGCACAAGCACTACGTAGTTTTGCGTTTCCGGATACGGCGGGATGCCGCCGTAACGCGCCACCGCGGCTTCGCCGGCGTTATACGCCGCCAGCGCCAGCGGATAGCTGCCTTGGAACAGGTCCAGCAGGTAGCGCAGGTACTTCGCGCCTCCTTGTATGTTCTCTACCGGGTTGAAAACGTTCTTCACGCCGAACCGCCGCGCCGTCTCCGGAATCAACTGCATGATGCCCAGCGCGCCCTTGTCCGACACGGCGTAGGGATTGTAATTGCTCTCGACCTTGATGACCGAATGGATCAACTGCGGCGGCAGGGAGTGTTCGGCTGCGATGCGGGCCACAGCCTCGTCGATATTCGCCGGAACCCCCGCGTTGACGGGAGGGGCAGTGGTCCCGGGCGTCAATGGCAGCACCACCATTGGCGCTACCACCTGCTCGGTTACCGGCCTGGAATGCACCACCATGCTTCGCACCAGCTTCCCCGATCTGCTGTCCGGACGCACGACACTGGTGAAGCGTTGCGTGGTCTCCGGTGAGGCCGCCCATGCGGCGCCTGTCAGAAATAGTGTAGAACAAAAAAGCAAAAAAATGTTTTGCAATTTCCAGCAATAACTTCCGATAGGCGAGGAATTATGGCGCAAACCTAATGCTATCATTTCCCTGTGGCGCGATCGGGCTACGTCCTGGCGGGAGGACTCAGCCGCCGTATGGGGCAGGACAAAACCCGGCTTCCGTACCGCGGCGGAACCCTGGTGGAAGCGGTAAGCGCCGCGGTCCGCTGCGCTGCCGGCAGCGCCATACTGGTGGGACATCCCGAACTCGGCGGCATCCCCGACCTCTATCCCGGGCAAGGTCCGCTCGGCGGCATCCTCACCGCGCTGGATCACACGTCCGCGGAATGGAACCTGGTCGCCGCCTGCGATCTGCCCGAAGTCACCCCAGAATTGCTCAGCCGCCTGCTTGACGCCGCCGAAGCCGCCGGCTGCGACGCGCTGCTTCCGCACGCCCCCGGCGGATTGCCCGAACCGCTCTGCGCGGTCTACCGGCGCGCCGCCCGCCCCGCCCTCGAGGCCCGCTTCCAGGCCGGGGTACGCAAGGTTACACTGGCGGTGGAGGGTCTCCGCACGGTCCACCTGGAAATCGGCGAAGCTCTTCATTTTAAGAACGTTAATACTCCAGAAGATTGGGCGATCTATGCCGCAGGATGATCCCTTCCCGCATTACATCGAGTTCCGGCACGTCTATAAGACGTTCGATCGCCCGGTTTTGGTCGATTCCAACTTCCACGTGAATCCCGGCGAAACCGTGGCCATCATCGGACGCAGCGGCGTGGGCAAAAGCGTCACCCTGAGCCACATCATGGGCTTCCTCAAGCCCGATTCCGGCCGCGTCATCGTGGCCCACGAAGACATCACCGGGTTTCCGGAAAACGAACTTCGCCGCATCCGCAAGAAGGTCACTATGGTCTTCCAGTCCGGGGCGCTGTTCGATTCCATGACGGTGGCCGAAAACGTCCTCTTCTCGCTCGAACTGCGCGAAGACTACGACCGGCGGAATAAAGAGGAGATCGTCAGCGGGTTGCTCGAGATGGTGGATATCGCCGAAGCCCGCGACGCCCACCCGAGCGATCTCTCCACCGGATATAAGCGCGCCGTCGCCATCGCCCGCGCGCTCGCCGCGCAGCCGCAATGCGTCCTATACGACGAGCCCACCACCATGGTGGATCCGATCATGAGCGATCACCTGGGCGACCTCATGCTGCGGCTCAAACGCCAACTGCAACTCACCAGCGTGGTGGTGACCCACGACCTGGACCTGATGTACAAGGTGGCCGACCGCGTGGTCTTCCTCTTCGAAGGCAAGGTGATCTACTTCGGCCCGGTCAGCGAACTGGTGGACTGCGATCACCCGCACATCCAGGAGTTTCTCGAACTCGACCGCGTACAGAAAGTATGAGTAGCGCAGGCCGCGGCATGGTAGCGTCGGCCTCCGGCCGGCCTTTGGATCGAACCCGGATCTTCGCCGGCACGCCCCAGGCCCGGAGGCCTGCGCTACCGGAACCCGGCTAAGTCCGCCACTTTGCGCTTCGCCGCACCGGTCTCGATTGCGACCACCGCCAGGGCCATGCCTTCGAGGAACGTCTCCGCCTTGCCCGCCGCCACCAGCGCGGCCGCCGCGTTGGCCATCACGATGTCGCGCGCCGGACCCGGCGCGCCGGCCAGCACGCCGTCGGCGATCTCGCGGTTGCGCCGCGCATCGCCGCCGCGCAGATCCTCCGGACGGGCCGTGCGGAGTCCGAAATCCGCCGGTTCCAGGATGCGCTTCTCCGCGCGCCCGTCGCGGATCTCCCACACGGTGGTCGGCCCGGTGGTGGTGATTTCGTCCAGCCCGTCGCTCCCGTGCACCACGAATCCACGATTCAGCCCGAGTGCCGCCAGCGCGTGGGCGATCAGTTCCGCCGCCTCCAGCGAGGGCGCTCCGGCGAGTTGCGCGTTGGCGCCGGCCGGATTGGTCAGCGGTCCCAGCAGGTTGAACGCCGTGCGCATCTTCAGTTCTGTACGCACCGGCTGCGCGTGCTTCATCGCGCTGTGCACCGCCGGAGCGAATAGAAAGCCGATCCCGATTTCCCGGATGGCGCGCGCGGCGCGCTCCGGCGGCATCGCGATATCCGCGCCCCACGCCTCCAGCAGGTCCGCACTGCCGCATTTGCTCGAAATCGAACGGTTTCCGTGCTTGGCCACGTGCACGCCGGCGCCGGCCACCACGAACGCGGCCACGGTCGAGATGTTGAACGTGTTGGCGCCGTCCCCGCCGGTGCCGCAGGTATCGAGCAGCGCCTCGCCGCCGAGGCCGTGCGCGATGGGAGCGGCCATGCGCCGCATGGCGCGGGCGAACCCCACCAGTTCGTCGCTGGTCTCGCCCTTCATCTTGAGCGCGGTGAGAAAAGACGCGATCTGCGCGTGCGTCGCCTCTCCGCTGAGAATGATGTGCATGGCGGCTTCGGCGTCGCCCGCGGAGAGTGGTTCGCGGCTTACCACGCGGTTTAGGTAAGGCAAAAGGGACATGATGCTGTTATAGTGAGAATTTCAGCGAACCTGTAGCCTAACACAGGCAGATTTTCCACAAAATGAAGATCCACGAATATCAAGCCAAGGCCATCCTGGCCCAGTATAAGGTTCCTGTGCCGCGCGGGGAAGTCGCGTTCACAGTCGAAGAGGCCGAGGCCGCGGCCAGGAAGCTCGGCGGCAGCGTGGTCGTGAAAGCACAGATCCACGCCGGCGGACGCGGCAAGGGCGGCGGCGTGAAAGTCGCCCGGGATTCCGCGCAGGCGGTTGAACTCGCGCGCCAGATCCTGGGCATGACGTTGGTCACGCACCAGACCGGTCCCGAGGGCAAAGTGGTGCAGCGGCTGCTCATCGAAGAGACCCTGCCCATTCAGAAGGAATACTATCTCGGCATCGTGCTTGACCGCGTGCAGGGCACGCCGGTTTTCATGGCCTCCGCCGCGGGCGGGATGGAGATCGAAGAGGTCGCCGCGCGCGACCCCGAAACCATCCTCAAGGAGCCGTTCGGCGCCGATGGACTTTCCTCCTTCCAGGCGCGTAAGCTCGCCTTCGGCATCGGCATCCCCGCCGCCAGCGTCAATGGCGCCGTGTCCGCGATGCAGGCGCTGGCCCGCGCGTACGTCGCGATGGATGCCTCGCTGGCCGAAATCAACCCCTTCATTCTGACCGCCGACGGCAAGGTCTACGCGCTCGACGCCAAGATCAACTTCGACGACAACGCCCTCTACCGCCACAAGGAACTGGCCGAACTGCGCGACCTCAACGAAGAGGATCCGCTCGAAGTCGAAGCCGGCAAGTACAGCCTGAATTACATCAAGCTGGACGGCACCGTCGGCTGCATGGTCAACGGCGCAGGACTGGCCATGGCCACTATGGACATCATCAAGTACGCCGGCGGCAGCCCGGCCAACTTCCTCGATGTCGGCGGCGGCGCCAGTGCCGAGCAGGTCAAAAACGCGTTCCGTATCCTGCTCTCCGACGGCAACGTGAAGGCCGTG
>JAFDVU010000020.1 GCA_018268835.1 Acidobacteriota bacterium
CTGGCCGGCGAAGGCGCCATCGAGACCCGCCATCTGCCGGCGTTCCTGCAGTCCCGTCCGGCGGGCGTTCCCGGCGCCGCCGTGCCCGCGCCCGCGGCCCAAGCCGACCCCGACGCCGTCCGCTTCCCGGTCGGCACCACCGTGGAGGAGGCAGAGAAGGGACTGATCCTGCGCACCCTGGAACATACCCGAAATAACAAGACCCGCGCCGCGGAGATCCTCGGAATCAGCCTTAAGACATTGCACAACAAGCTCAAGGAGTACAGCGGGGGAAACAGCGGGAAAGAAGCCGGTGCCGGGGAAGCGGTGTGACCTCCCGGCGGGAGGCCCCGCTTGCGCCTGCTACCGGCCGGTATGCAGGTTGTTGTGGATGGCGTAGAGAGCCAGTTCCAGCCGATCGGAAACGCCCAGCTTGTCGAAGATGTTGTGCAGGTGGTTCTTCACCGTCTGCTCGCTGATGAACATCTTCTCCGCCATTTCCTTGTTCTTGAAGCCCTGCGCGACCAGCGCGACGATTTCACGCTCGCGCTGGCTGAGCGGGGAACGCTCGCGCTCGCGGGGAGCCGCGGCGGGCGCCATCTGCGGCATCGCCGGCGCCTCTTCGTTGGCCACGAACTGGCGGATCACCGCCGCCGTAGTGTGCGAATCCAGCCAGATTTCGCCTGCATGGACTTTGCGGATGCTCTTGATCAGGAGTTCGGTCGCGGTCTGCTTTAAGACGATTCCCGAGGTCCCCAGTTTCATCGCCTGAACGAACTCGTTCTTGTCGTCCGAAGCGGTGAGCACGATCACCCGGGTCTTATTCTTCGATTGCTGCAGGCGTTGTAGGGTCGCCAGACCGTCCAGGCCCGGCATCTTCAGGTCGAGAAGCAGGATATCCGGCTCGAACTGTTGCAGCACGTCCAGCACCTGGCGACCGTCCTCGGCCTGAGCTACGACCTCGAAATCCTCCTCCAACGCCAGCAGGCGGCACAATCCATCCCGAAAAATCGGGTGATCGTCGGCTACCACGATGCGGATTTTGGATTTCGCCGGCGTCTCGACGCCGGTCGATCCGTTCATACCCGTACTGTTGTCTGACATACAGTATCCGTTAAGGGTAATTGTAGAGTCCCAATAGTACCAAGTCAAATGGCAGTCCTGTACCGGGAAATCCCGCCCGGGGGTGAGACGTACGGTTTGGCCCCAGGTACCGGCGCGGGAGCCGCTTACCGGAGAGGCGTAATCTTTTGATAAGGTTGAAAGGATATGAGCGAAGAACTGGCTGAAATGGACTTTCAACGCTTCTGGCGGCGCCTGCAACAGCTCGGGCTGAACGCATACGAATCCCGCTCCTACCTGGTGCTGCTCGGCCATCCCAGATTCAAAGCGCTCGAACTGGCGGCCCGTGCCCACGTGCCCCGCCAGAAAATCTACGAGGTCCTCGACAGCCTTGTCGAAAAGGGCTTCGCCCAGGTCGTGCAGGAAAAAACCAAGCTCTTCTCGGCGGTGGAACCGAGCCTGGCCATTCCCGGCTATCTGGCCCGTAAACGCCAGACCCTCGAACAGGAACTCATGGATAACAGCCGCGCCGGCGGCGGCCTCATCGAGGATCTCAAGAGCCTCTACTCCGAAGGACAGGGCGGCCGCGGCACGCTCGACTTCCTGCGCATCGTCACCGAACCGGCGCAGACCGCGGCCGAATACCGCCGCATGCTGGCCGAGGTCAGGCAGGAATACCTGGAATTCTCCCGCCCACCCTACGCCGTGGATCCCCTGGACGAGAAACTCGTCAAGCAGGCCGGCTCCAACGGAGTGGCCTGCCGCCTTCTGCTGGAAGCCTCGTCGCTCGACGAAGAGCACCGCCAGCGCCTGGCCGACTACATCACCGCCGGCGTCCGCGTGCGCGTGGCCGACTCCCTGCCGATGAAACTGGCCCTGTTCGACGGCGAGCACGGCATGATCGCCCTGCTCGACCCGGTCATCACGCGCCCCGCCTGGACCAGCGTCGTCTTCCACCACGAAGGCATGGGTGAGGCCATGAAGGCGCTCTTCAACGAGCACTGGCAGCGCGGCACGGACCTGTAACGGGTAGCGCCGGCGAGCCTGCCGCCGGCGCCCTTCCCTACCCCCGCCGCTGGGGCGGCTGGTACACGTAGTTGTCGTGGGTCTCGACGCGGAGTTCTTCCAGCCGCTTGCGCAGATCCTGCGCCAGCCCCGCGTGGCGCGCGTCGCCGTAGAGGTTGTGCAACTCGCCGGGGTCTTCCCGCAGGTCGTACATCTCGAACTCCTCCGGCGCCTCGTAATAGTGAATGAACTTGTAGCGGTCGGTGCGCACGCCGCGGTTCTTCCTCACGTTGTGCGGGCCCGGGTACTCGTAATACTCGTACAGCCAGTCCTTCCGCCAGGTCTTCGGTTTCTCGCCCTTGAGGAAGGGCACCATGCTGAGCCCCTGCATCCGCTGGGGCACGGGAACCCCGGCCAGTTCGAGGAAGGTCGGCGCGATGTCCAGGTTGGTCGTCATCTCGTCCACGGTGGAACCGGGCCGCGCCATCCGCGGATAGCGGACCAGCATCGGCACGCGGATGGAAGGTTCGTGCATGAAGCGCTTGTCGTACTTGCGCCACTCGCCCATGAAGAAGCCGTGGTCGGAGCTGAACAGAATCGCGGTGTCGTCGAGTTGTCCGGTATCGGTGAGCGCCTGGAACATTTTGCCCACATTCTCGTCGGCGGCCACGATGCCCGCGTAGTAATCCTTCACCATTTCCTCGAGCGAGCGCGCGCAGTTGCCCTTGGTCTGCGAATTCCTTACGTAGGTGCCGATCACGTCGTCCGCATCGGCAAACGCGCGCGGCTTTCCCGGATAGCCCTTCAGATCGTCATCGAACGTGGCCGGCTTGGGGATCGGGATGCCGTTGTAGAGGTCCAGCAGGCGGCGCGGGCGGAAGAACGGCGCGTGCGGCGACTGGAACCAGAAAACCATGCAGAACGGCTTTTCGCGCGGTTGCTTCATCCAGCGGACGGCGCGGTCCATCACCACGTCTTCCACGTAACCGTCGTAGACCGTGGGCGGGCCGGCGTCTCCGTGAATGCTTTCCGTGATCACCGGCCAGTAGTAATCCGTGGCCGCGCCCGGGTAGCCGAAGTAGTAATCGAAGTTGCGCTTGTCCAGGTCGCGCACGTGGGCCTTGCCGAACACACCCACTTCATAGCCCGCCTCGCGCAGCAGGTCCGTGAACATCGGAATATCGGTTGGGATCGCGCGGTTCATGTTGTCCACGCAACCCGTGACGTGGCTGTGCAACCCGGTCATCGCACTGGCCCGCGAGGGCAGGCACAGCGCGTTGCACACGAAGGAATTGCGGAACTGCACGCCCTCGCGTCCGATGCGGTCGAAGTTGGGCGTCTGCAGGATCCGGTTTCCGTTGAGGCTGAGCGCGTCGGGACGGTGCCCGTCGGTGGTCATGAAGATGAGGTTGGGCCGCCGGGCGCGGCCTTGCGCCTCCAGCGGAGGTGCACCCATCGCCATCCCGCCCATCAGTCCGGCGCCCGCTCTCAGAAAATCCCGTCGATGTGTTTCGTTGTGGTTGTCGCCCATGGTCTCCTCGGGAGAAATCATATCAAAGGCTCTATCTACGATGAGCCGTCCGCGTCAGGTCATAGCAGCCACTTCGGCGCAATCTGGTCGTTCTCGTCGGCGGTGATCATCCAGTCGAGCAGACGTTCCTTCAACTCGCCGGCGACCTGCCGGGATGCCGGATCACGGTAGAGGTTCCGTGTCTCGCCAGGATCAGCGGCAAGATCGTACAACTCGCCTCCGTGTCCCGGGTAATGCGTCAACTTCCACATCTGCGTGCGAATCATCTTCGCGTCCGGATGCCGGACACCCTTGATACCCTCACCCGGCACGAAGGAGAAGTCCTGTCTGGGGCCGGTGATCACTTCCGGAATGATGTTTTCCGAAAAGACCGCGTCGGCGGCTTCGTAATGGCCTGATCCGGTGAGCAACCCAGCCAGGCTCTTGCCCTGTACGGCTCTCGGCGCCGGCAGGCCGCACAACTCGAGAACGGTGGGCACCAGGTCGATCGTGCCCGCGAGGTCCGGCAGCACCGCCGGCCGGATCCTCCCCGGGAAGCGGATCAGCAGCGGTGCATGGACCGAGGATTCGAAGAATACGTTCTTGTCCTGCAGCCCGTGTTCGAGCAGTTGGGCCCCGTGATCGGTTGTGAAGATCACGATCGTGTCCTGCGCACGGCCGGACTCCTCCAGCGTATCGAGAATGCGGCCGATCTCGTGGTCCACCATAGAGACGCCGCCGTAATAGCTGCGATAGACCCATTCCAGCCGCGTGCGGTCCATGTTGTATTCCGGAGTGAAGCGCAGAATCAGCTTCTGTAGCGGCAGGGGCAACTGCTCGATCTGCTCCAGAGACACCGGGTCCGGCAGTGGGATCTCCGTGCGCGAGTACATCGAGTCGTAGGGCGCGGGCACTGTGTGGGGAGAGTGCGGCTTGAAAAACGAGCAATGCATGAAGAAGGGCTTCGGCGACTGAGCCATGCCGCGTACCATCCGGCAACTTTGTTCCCCGGTCCACGCGGCCGGCGTGAAGGCGTAGTCGATTGCCGCGCTGAACGGATTCTCCGCACCTTTCCGGACAGCGTGGTACGGTACGCTCGCGTTCGGATCGTGCTGCTTACGCCACGCGACGTAGTCCGAATACGGATCGGTGATCCCGACCCCGTCGTCCAGCAGCACCTGATCGAAACCGGTAGCCCGCGCGTGCTCCGGCGTCGGCGGATAGTAATGCAGTTTGCCCACCGAGCCCGTCCGGTAGCCCGCCTCCTTGAGCATCCGCTGCAGGAACACTTCGCGCGTGTCGCAGGGCGTGTAGTTCACGCGATTCTTGTGGCTGTGCGGGTACCTGCCGGTCAGGAGGGTGACTCGCGACGGCACGCACACGGGAGCCTGCACGAATGTAAGCGTCTCGTGAACCGCCGCAAAGAATGGTCCTTGATTGTCCTGGGAACGCGGAGCCTTATTGAACGACGCGACCGTACGGAGTCTCGCTCAGAATCTCGGGCACCTGTTTACCTTGGAGATCCTCCCAGCCAAACAGGATCGGCGGCGCGATGAACGGCGCATACTCCGGCGAGCCGCCACCACAAGCTCCCGCCCAATCATGAGTGGCGGGCCATCCCCAGTGGTGTGCCACTTCATGATGGTATGCGGTCCTGGCGATCATCTTCCATTCCCGCGCACCGAGCGGCGTTTTCCAATGCGAGTAGTTTCCAACGTACACGGACTTTTCGGAATTGATCGAGAGGCCACCCGCACTTTCCCGCGGATTGATGTCTATCACCATGACGATCTGGTAGTTGGCGGAAGTGAGGCCGTGGTGTTCGGCCGCCATGCGAACCGAAGCGGGACTGTGCGGGTTATCGATCTGATCCGGATCGATCACGATGTTGGTGTTGTCGAAAGTGACAACCGGCGCCTTGTAGCCTCGGCTCTTTGCAAAAGCCATGTGGTCTTCGTTGATCTGCTTTTGGGCATCCTCCCAGAAGCCAAGAGCGTCCGCCGTGACGGTTTCGGGATACCGCACGAGAACAACCAGCACCCGAATCGTACCGGCTGGCGCCAATAAGACCTGTGACCGGTCCTTGCGAATGACGCTGACACCATCGCGAGACATGTACATCGAAAGCAAAGTGGTGGTGAGGCCCGCTTTCAGATAGGCAGTAGTCGTGAGGTGCCCTTCGCCCCGGCAGTCCAGTGCCCGAGGATTGTTATAGACCGCTGGATGTTCAATGGTCTCTCCGAATTCGCGTTGATACGCTGCTTTCACCGCAGCTAAGATCGAATCAGGTGGTTGTTGGGGTAGGGAAGGCACTTGTCCGAACAGAGCACTCGACGATATCAGCAACGCAACGGAAATAAAGTCTTCTCTCACACCGCTCGCCATTTTAGACCACTTCAAGAACGTCCTGCTGGGCTTGGATCATTTCTTCGTACCATGGGTCTTTCCTAATGACAGCGTTCACCTGGGTGGGAGAACTGGTCCGAAAGGCAACTGGATACGAACCCAGCACGCTCAAGTTCCGGCTCCGACACCAGATTCGCCGGGCCCTGCAAGCCGCATTTCCGGTCGCAAGTGAACGTATCAGTCACCCACAGATTCCTACGACGAGGCCTTTTTTGTAAAGCTCTTGGTCCGCGGCCGCCTGGGATCGTCCTGGATTGGCGGTATCGGCGGCGTACGTAAGCTCAGGCTGGAGAAGTCGCGGGCTTCCAGTTCTGCGGCATCAATTCACCGAGGTGGGTGATGGAGTGTGCCGGTATGCGCGAGAGCACGTCGTGGAACCATGCAAACGGCTCGACGCCGGACCGCTTGCAGGAAGCGATGAAGGTTCGCAGTACCGCCGCCGTCTTGCCGCCGCCATCGCTGCCGAAGAATGTCCAGTTACCGCGGCCCACCGCGATGTCGCGATTGGCACGTTCTGCAGCGCCGTTGTCAATCTCCAGTTCGCCGTCTTCCAGATAGCGCGTTAGCGCCTCCCACTGATTCAGGGCATAGCGCACCGCGGCCCCAGATGGACTCTTCGGCAGAACCTCCGGCTGCAGCTCCAGTAAATACTGACGGAGCTTGCCCAGCAGCCGTGCCGATACCCGCTGGCGCAATGCCAACCTTTGCTCCGCCGACAGCAACAGTTCTTTGGCGCGCTCCTCGACGGCATACAGGCGTGCGATCAAGTGGAGAGCCGGTCCCATGTGTGGCTCGTCAGATTCCAACGCCTTGAAGAAATACCGCCGGGCGTGCATCCAACACCCCACCTCCGTCATGCCGCGTTGCGACTTGAAAAATGCATCATAGACGGAGTAGGCGTCCGCCTGCAGATATCCTTTGTATCCTTCGAGAAACTTCGCCGGGCCGGCACGCGATCGCGTGGGCGTGTAGTCGTACACGATCACCGGATGATGAGCATCTCCGACATAGGGCCAGATCCGCCCGATCCGAGCAAAGGGAAGTTTGCGATCCAGCACCTTCACGCTGGTATCGTCGGTGCCGATCACCTTGGACTTCAACAGCTCCTTTTTCATCAACTGGTACAAAGGGTCAAGCAGCTCCGCGCACCGCGCCATCCACCCGCCCATGGTTTTGCGCGAGATGTCGATCCCATGCCGCTCGAACATCTTTTCCTGCCGGTGCAGCGGCTGGTGATCCGCCCATTTCGCCACGATCACTTGCGCCAATAAACTCACTCCCGCCGTGCTCTTCTCGATCGGTTGCGGTGGCTTGGTGGCAGTCCTCACCGTGCAGTTACAGGCGTACTTGAGGCAAACGTCCTGAATCACCTTCATTGAGGCGGGAATGTATTCGTAGCGTTCGCTGGTCTCTTCCGCAATCAGCCGCAGGTCCTTGCCGCAGTCGGCACAGTGCTTCTCCGCCTCCGCTAGATCGTGGACAATGCGCTCGCGCTTCAAATGCCGCGCCAAAGGTTGTCGGCCGCCTCGTTTCTGGTTTGGTGTTTCGTTCGATTTCGGCGTGGCACCAGCATCGCCATCCAGATCATCGTCGTCCCCGCCAGCAGCGGATTCGTCTTCGGTACTCCGTGCCTGCCAAGCCGCCTCGAACAATGCCAGTTGCTCTTTTGACAACTGCTCACTCTTGCGATTGCGCTGCGCTTCCAGCACTTCGCGCAGGAGACCCTGATACTTGTTCTGCTCGGCTAGCGAACGATCCAGTTGCTCGGCCAGATCCACGACGATCTTCCGTAGTGTCTCTGTATCCCGCGGCAAGCTGTTCGGATCGATCGGCACCGTGCATTTAGCTTACGCGGAAAGCGCTCCATTTCCAATCAAAAACGTCATCAGACAGAAATGTTTTATACCCTCTCACGCCGGTACCGTTTCCGCCGTTTCGCTGTGCTCAGATCGATGCCGCTCAGCAGCGCGCCTAATTCCTGCGCCGTGATCTCACGCCGCCGTTCTGGGCCGTCGCCAAACGGAACTGCGTACGTCCCCTCCTCCAGCCGTTTGCTCCAAATGGCGAAACCGTCGCGATCCCAATACAAAATTTTCACCCGGTCCTTGCGACGGCTCGCAAATACAAACAGGTGCCCGGCGAAGGCGTCCAACTCCAGGTGATCGCGGACCAGCGCCTGCAGGCTATCGAAGCTCTTGCGCATATCGCACGGCGTGAGGCAGAGGTACACCCGCACGCTGGCGGGCAGGTGGATCATCCCCGCAGCACGTCCAGCACGGCTCGGAAGGTCGCGATGTCCACCCCGGTGCCGATGCGCAGCCGCTCGCCGGTACCCAACACCAGTTCCAATACGGGCTCAGCCGTCCGCTCCTGCCGGCGCGAATTCCTCTCCACCAAGGCGAATCGCACCGACCCTTGCTCCTGGAGACGTTTACGCCAGGCGTAGAAGGAGTACTCCGTCAGGCCCTGTTCCTTGCAGAACTGCTTCACAGACATTCCGCCCCGCTGTTGCGCAGCGATTCGATCGGCCCACTCGTCTGCTTTCGGGTTGGCCGGCTTCGCCTCGATGACAGTGTCGCTCATGACACCACGATGCAGCGCCCGCCGGCACGTCAGGAAGAGCGGTTCACGAGACGCTTACTGCACGAACGCCGAAGTGAAATCCGCGGCGGCGGCCCCAAGCCGGTCCAGATTCGGAGTCCGGATGCGCTGGTTGCCGTGCCGCCCGAGGCAGTCGAAACGAAACTGGTCGGCGACGAGCAGCAGCACGTTGGGACGCTGCGCCGCCGGTTGCGCGGCCGCTCCGGAAGCCAGGGCCGCGCCCGCCAGAAACTCACGCCGAGTGGCACTCATCGGTTCATCTCCGTGGCCAGCATGACGCACGGCTCCCGCGCCGGAGGCGCCAGGCCGCACGGTTAGCGCTCAGAACAATAACTTCAGTGCAAACTGCAACTGCCGCGGCGCGTTGGCCTGGCTGGTGATGGTGCCGAACGCCGCCGAATTCACCGCCTGGTTGGGGAAGCCGAACACCGGCGTGTTGGTCACGTTGAAGGCCTCGGCGCGGAACTGCAGCGAAACCTTCTCCACCAGCTTGAAGTTCTTGAAGAGCGAGAAGTCCATGCCGCGCGTGCCGGGTCCGCGGATATTCGAAATCGTGCGCCCCACGTTGCCGAACGTGAAGGGCGCCGGCTGCGAGAACACCGAGGTATTGAAGTAGCGGTTCAACCGGTCCACCACCGGGCCGGAGAGTCCCGCAAACTGGCCGTTGGTGTTCGGGCGTTCGCCGGGATTCCCGGAATTGGAGGTATTGGCGGCGCTCAGCGCGAGCGGCATGCCCGTCTGCAGAGTGAGGATGCCGTTCATCTGCCATCCGCCCAGGAAGGCATCCACGGCGCGATTCCAGTTTCCGCCGAACTTCATCCCGCGTCCGAACGGCAGCGCATATACGTAGCTCATGACGAATCGCTGCGAAATATCATTGGCGGATACGCCGCGGTCGGCATGCCGGTCGTACCAGTCCTGCAAGCCGGCCTGCCGGCCGACGTTGGAGATGATCGAGTAGTCGTCGATCAGTTTGGCGTTCGTGTACGATGCGAGCAGGCTCAACCCGGAACTGAAGCGCTTCTCCACCTTCACCTGTAACGAATGATAGTTGGAGATGCCCCCGGTCTGGTACATGTCGTAGACCGTGGTGAACTGCGGGAACGGCCTCAGCAGGAAGCTGTACGGGATAGTCTTGGCGTTCAGCGGCGCGGTTGAAATCAATCCGTAGAACGGGTTCGGCACCTGCTGCTGGAGCTGCGTCCCAAGCGCGAGCTGGGTCGCAGTCAATTGATTGATGTTCACATCGCCCTCGCCGGTGACGTTGAGGTGTACCCCGTGGCTGCCCACATAAGAGGCGTCCAGCAGAACGGCACCCGGCAGTTGCCGCTGGATTCCGAAACTCCAGTTCTCCGTGTAAGGCGTAACATTGTCGCCGATTATGGAAGCGGCGATGCTCGATCCCACCCCGGTGAGGAGGCCCCGCGAACTGCCGAGCACCGGAGCGAACCCGTCCGGGAAGGGATTGCTCAGGTAGTTGAGCGGCGTCACGCCATCGGCGGTGCCGACGTAGGGGGTATCGCTGCGCCATCCGAAATTGCCCACGCTGCCCCCGGCGGCGCGCAGCGAAGGAGCATAGAAGATGCCCACGCCTCCGCGCACGACTGTGTCCTTGCCGGCCTGGTAGGCGAACCCCAGGCGCGGCGCGAAATTGTTCGTATCCGCCGGAAACTGGTTGCGGCTGTTCCCGTTGATGCCCACAAATACCAGTCCGCCCTTAAGATCCGGCAGACCCGCGGGGCCGGCCAGCGGCGAAGCCACGTTTGGATCAAACACGTTCATGCGGTTGTAGCGTTCCGTCCGGGGCTTCTCCAATTCGTAGCGAAGCCCGAGGTTCAGGGTGAGTTTGCCCGACACCTTCCAGTCGTCGCCGAAATACCCGGCCCAGTAGGTGCTCTGCGTCGAAACGCACTTGAAGCACTTCGTGTAGGTGCCGCTGCTGCCGAGCCCCAACAGCAGGGATGCGATCGCGTCACCGGCGTCGACGCTGGCCCGGTTCGGATCCGGGCCCTGCGTGAAGCCCCGGCTGAAATTGAAGGCGCCGACCGAGTTGCCGGCCTCGGAGTTGTTGACCCGAACCAGACGCGCTTCAAACCCGAATTTCAGTACGTGTCGAGTCAGCAGCTTCGTGTTGTTCAGGCTCCAGTTGTGCGTCTCAAAAGCGTTGTGCCGGAAACTCGAACCGGAAGATCCCAGGCTGAGATAGTTCGCCGGCGAGATTCCTGGAAACATCAGGCGTTCGGAGTTGGCGTCGATATAAGCAGGAAACCCGAGCGTAGCCGGATCGAACCCGTCGCTGTGCGGCGTGAACAGCAGCAGGGACCGGCCGAACCCATACCGGAAATCGATCAGGAACGTCGGGCTCATGTTGTACGTGTAGTCGAAACCCGCGTTGTTGACGATCTGAGGCTGGTTCAGGGCGCCGTCGTACGGCGCCAGGTTACCCGGCAGCAGATTGGGCGCCGGGAAATCCAGTTTGCGATGCGAATAGCGCACGAAGAACCGGTTCTGGTCGTTGATGTTTTCGTCCACCTTGATATCGAACTGGTTTGCGGTGTATACCGAACTCCCGGCGACGTTGAAGTTGTTCGCGCCTGAGTTTGCCGCGCCGGGTCCGGTCGGCAGCGGGTAATACTTCATGATGTTCCGCGCCACTGGATCGAACCGGTTCGTGGGAATGATGTTCCCCGGAAAAACCTGCCGCACAAAACCGCCACCCGAGCTGGCGGTCGTCAGTGGATCGTAGATCGCCACCATCGTTCCCGCCGCGTCCAACGTGTGCGAAAAGTCGCCCGTGCGCTGTAGAGCGGTCGGGACCGTGTTGGTCAGGGTCGCCAGCGAGCGCTGCCGCAGACCTTCATAGTCGGCGAAGAAGAAGGTCTTGTTGCGGCCGTTGTACAGCTTGGGGATCTCCACCGGACCGCCCGCGCTCACGCCGAACTGATTCCGCTTGAAACTGCTCAACGGGATGCCGTTGCGATTACTGAAGAAGTTGTTCGAGTCCAGCCTGGAATTACGCAGGAATTCGTAGACGCTCCCGTGCAGGTCATTGGTGCCCGACTTGTAAACCAGGTTGATGATGCCGCCGCCGCTGCGGCCGAACTCGGCTGAGTAGCTATCGGTCTGCACGCGGAATTCCTGCACCGCATCCACTGACGGATACACCGTATACCCCTGGATCGGATTCACCAGCGGCGGTGCCGACGGGATGCCGTCCACCAGGATCTCGTTGCTGCCGGGCCGTCCGCCGTTGATCGAGATGTTGGCCTGGTTGAACTCCGCGTTCACATTGCCGGTGACTCCCGGCGCCAGAAACACCAGCGAGTAGGGGTTCCGCTGATTCATCGGCAGGTTGACGATACTTTTGTTGTCCACCACCTGCCCCACCGCCGACGACGTCGCATCCAGCAGCGGCGCCTGCGAGGTGATCTGCACGGTCTCACTCACCGCGCCAATTTCGAGCGTGATGTCGATGACCGCCTTCTGGTTGACTTCGAGTACGATGCCGGAGCGCACCGCGCGTTTGAACCCGGCCGCCTCCACCGTAACTGAGTAGTTGCCCGAGGGCAGGGACACCGCGACAAATCGGCCGTCCGTGCCGGATTGCAGATTGGTCACCACCCCGGTGGCCGTGTTTCGAATCTGAACCTTTGCCGCGGGAACCAGAGCTCCCGTTGGATCGCTCAGCGTACCCTCAAGAGACGCGGTGATCGTCTGCCCTACAAGCGCTGCACAACACGCAAGGAGCAAACCTGGCAGAACCCCTCTAGGCATTGCGACTCTCCCATCCCGAATCAGAATCCCGTCACGCAGGCTTTCTGCTGCCTGCACGGTCCCTGGGATTGTATATCAAAAGGCCCGGAAAGACGGTACGGTGAACTCTGTAAAGAGGCGATTCGCCGCGTGAGGTGAAGCGGGCTACTGGAACCTATTTGCCTTCGGGGACGCTGCGCTGTTTGCGGGTGAGAATCTCGCGCACGGCGTAGATGCGGCGGTCCTGGCTTTCGAAGTAGGTGCGCATCATCATCTCGCCGATCAGCCCGGTGGAGAACATCATGATGCCTCCCAGGAACAGCATGCCGCCCGCCAGCATCAGCGGGCCGTGTTCCACGACGATGTCCGTACCCAGGATCTTCTTTACCAGCAGGTAGAACATGATCAGGCCGCCCAAGCCGGTGCCGGTGAGCCCCAGCGACCCGAAGAAGTGCATCGGCCGTGTGAAGTACTTGAGCATGAACTTGATCGTGAGGATGTCGAACATCACGCGGAACGTGCGGCTGATGCCGTAGTGCGAGTCGCCGGCCGCGCGCGGCACGTTGCGAATCGGCACCTCCGCCACGCGCGCGCCGTACATGCTGGCCAGCGCCGGGATGAAGCGGTGCAGCTCCCCGTAGAGGTTTACGTCCTTCAGCACTTCCGCGCGGTACGCCTTGAAGGTGGTGCCGAAATCGTGCAGGTCGATGCCGCTGGCCTTGGCCATCATCCAGTTGGCGATGCGCGAGGGCAGTTTGCGCATGATCGCGTTGTCGACGCGCCGCTTGCGCCAGCCGCTGGCGATATCGTAACCCTGGTCGATCTTCTCAAGCAGCGCCGGGATGTCCTCGGGCGCGTGTTGCAGGTCGCCATCCATCGCCAGGATCACGTCGCCCTTGGCTTCGTGGAAGCCCGCCGAAAGCGCCGCGGTCTGGCCGAAATTGCGGCGCAGCCGGATCACCTTCAGGTGCCCGTCGGTCTCCACCAGGTTGGCGAGCAGTTCGAAGCTGCGGTCGGTCGAGGCGTCGTCCACGAAGAGAATCTCGTAGGGCCGTTGCACCGCCTCAAGCACCGCGGTAAGGCGATCGTACAACGGGAGTATGGAAGGCTCCTCGTTGTGGATCGGGATGACGATCGACAACATCGACATGGGAGACTACCAGTTTAGCGTATGGAGCGGCTCCCCTTTACAGGCCGCCGGCTGGATCGAGGCCGACACACCAGCCACCCGCGCGCCGGCGGGGGCGCCTCCTACCGTTCAATCGCGCAGGCGATGTCCCGCGCGACCGCTTCCAGGTCGCGCTGCTCCACCAGTTGCGAGAAGATCTCCTCGAGCGACGGCAGGTTCATCATGCCGCGCAACTGCTCCACCGTACCCGCCGCGCGGACCCGGCCCTTGTACAGGATCACCACCTGCGCGCACACCCGCTCCACCACCTCGAGCACGTGCGAGATATAGAGGATCATCCTGCCGCGCCGCGCCAGTTCGTTCAGCAGGTGCTTGAACAGGATCGCGCTGGTCACGTCGATGCCCGAGAGCGGCTCGTCCAGGATCAGCAGATCGGGATCGTGCAACAGCGCCGCGGAGATCAGGATGCGCTGCTTCATCCCCTTGGAGTACGCCGAAATCGCCACGTGACGGTACGGGTGCAGCCCGAACAACTCGAGGAGGTCGTTGGCGCGGCGATCCACCACCGCCGGCGGCAGCGCGCGCAGTCCGCCGATCAGTTCCAGGTACTCCAGGCCCGTCATGTACGAATACAGGATCGCCTCCTCCGGCACGTAGCCCAGGCGGCGGCGGAAGCCGGCCAGGTCGCGGCGGACGTCCACTCCATCCAGCAGCACCTTGCCCGCGGTAGGTTCGATCAGCGCGGTGATGATCTTCACGGTGGTCGATTTACCGGAGCCGTTCGGCCCGAGGTATCCGGTGACCTCGCCCGGCCGGATCGCGAAGCTCACGTCGTCCACAACCGTGAGGTTGCGATAGCGCTTGGTCAGATGCTCGATCTTCAGCATGGAAGGCGCTCCTTTCACTGCGCCGTGATACCCAGGGTGCGGATCAGCGGATCCACCGCGTCTTCGTAGTCGAGGGCCGCGGCCGCATCGCGGCGCCCGCGGTCGAGGCGCCGCAGGGCGAAGGCCACGGCGCCGACCACCGCCACGAACGCGATCGCGGCCGCCGGATAGCGCTCCAGCCGTGCCTCCAGTGCCGCCATCCAGCCGCTGTAGGCGGTGAAGCCGAACACGTACACCACCGCCAACCCGGTCAGGTTGACCTTGCCCGGAAAGTGCGCGCACGTGAACGGCGCTTTTTGAAACCCGAAAAAGAGAATCTCCACCAGCAGCAGCGAGAGCGCGATGCCGTAAGCCGCGTGGTACATCGCGGGGAGCGGCGCGTGCCAGCGCAAGTCGAGCGCGAACATCGCGGCGAACAGCGGCGCGAGCGCGCAGAGGAAGATCCACTTGCGAGCGGCCGCCAGGTACGGCCTCGGCCCGGCCGTCTCGGTAAGTTGGAATCCCCAGTTGGCGCGCAGTTCGCTGGGGAAGTTGAACGCCGCTCGCAAGCCCGAAACCAGGATGAAGGAAAGCATCAGGGGCAGCGCCAGACTGCCGCGCGCGCCCGAACCGGGCGCCAGTTCCAGCACCGCCATGGCCGCGCCGAATCCGCCGTAGGTAGCGAGGAAGAGGCGATGCTTCATGCTGCGGGTGATCGTGATCGAGATGAAGCCGAAGACGGCGCGTTCCACCGGGTGGCGCAACAGCGTGCCCCCGAGCAGGGCGCAAGCAGCCGCGCGAAGGCGTCCCGGACCCGCGGCGCCGGGAGCGGGCGCCTCCAGCACGCGCCGCGCGTGCCCGCGATATCCGGGCAGGAAGGTGAGCAAGAACACCGCCGCCGCGATCCACAGCGCGTACATCGCCTCCCCGCCCAGGGCACGTAACTCCAGGTTCCTGGTGGCCGGGCGCAGGGATTCGTAAAAGCCGATGAACCAGAATGGCGGGAAGCGCTCCAGCCACGGGCTGTGCGCCGCGGCCAGGGCCTGTATGCGGAAGCCGAGCAGCGGCGTCAGAAACAGCAGCATCACCAGCACCGCCATCAGCAGCGTCTGCACCGCCACCGAAACCTGCCGGTAAAGCGCGCCGCGCAGGAACGTTACCAGCACGCCCTGGAGCGCCGCGATCGCTACCGCGGAAAACAGTCCCGCAGCCAGCGTCGCCACGACGTGCGCCCAGAGGATCCCGGCAACGTCCCTGCCACCGTCCACGCCCGGCCAAAAGAGGAAGGCGAAGAAGTTGATGTCCAGCAGGAAAACCCCCAGGAACGCTCCCAATGCCACCGCCTTGGCCGCGAAGACGCTCCACAGTTTGAGCGGCTGCGGCGTCAGAATCTGGTAATCGCGGCGGTCCGGAAACAGCGCGTCCCATTCGAAGACCATCACGAACCCCATCACGATCATCGAATAGGCCACGAAAATGTAGCGAACCGCCACCAGGCTCCATCCCACCAGCGTCAGCGGACGGAACAGCAGCACGAAGAACGCGCTCGGAACGGCCAGGATGCCCAGCGTCTGGATCACCCCGGCTTCTGGTTCGCCCTGCGGCGAAAGCGACTCTTTATCGAAGAAGCGCCCGAAGAAGTGGCGCACCAGCACCGCGAAGACGTCCCAGCCCCGCGGCGCGCGGTTGCGGTCCATGCCAATTGGACTCCGCGATACTGAAATTGTTTCCGGCCGCACAGGGGACCGTGCTATCCTTGCTGGATCCCCAAGAGGTCTCTCCATGGCAACCCAAGTGTCTACACTCGGCTTCCGCGACGTGTTGCAGGACACCGCAGTGAAGCGACTTTGGCTCGCACAGGTGATCAGCGTCTTCGGCGACTTCCTGGCGATCTTCGCCATCTTCGCCGTAGTCACGTTCCAGTTTCACGGCAACGCCATGCAGGTGGCCCTGATCCTGGTGGCGTTCCTTACCCCGCTGGCACTGGTTAGCCCGATTGCGGGGGTCTACGTGGACCAGTGGAATGTCAAGGCCACCATGATCGCGAGCGACCTCATCCGCGCCGCGATGGTGCTGGTGCTGCTCTTCGCCCGCGACCTCAACCTGATCTACGGCACGCTGTTCGCCATGAGCACGGTCAGCGCCTTCTTCATGCCGGCGCAATCGGTGGCGGTGCGCACGCTGGCGCCGCCGGGCGGGTTGCTCGCGGTCAATGCGCTCATGACCCAGGCCATGCAGGGCGCGCAGATCATCAGCCCGTCGATCGCCGGGCTGCTGGTGGACCTGGCGGGCGCCAACGCGTGCTTCGCGCTCGACACCCTCAGCTTCTTCGTTTCGGCGGGGCTGGTGGCCACCCTGACGATTTCTCGCGAAGCGCCGCACAAACAGGCGCCCGCCTCCGGCGTATGGACCGCTCTCAACCAGGGGCTGCGCTTCATTTTCACGCACCGCGCCATCTCCTTCGTGCTGATCTCGATGGCGTGCGGGATGTTCGCCGTCCGCTGCTTCGGCGCCCTGCTTTCGGTTTGGGTGCGCGATGTGCTGCTCTCCGGCGCGCGGCTCTTCGGCCTGCTCAACACGGCGATCGGCGTGGGCATGATCGCGGGCAGCCAGATGGTGCGCAAACTCGCCGGACGTTTCGCGCCGGAGCAGACCGTCAGTCTGGCTCTGGCTGGAATGGGCGTCGCGGTCGCCATCATCGCGGTTTTCGCAAACATCGCGTCCACCACCGTGGGGATGCTCGCGCTCGGCTACTGCGCCGCGTTCAACATGATCACCGCCCAGACCCTGATGCAGCAGGAGACGCCCCCGGAACTGCTGGGCCGCGTGAGCAGCGCGATGATGAGCCTGATGGCGGTGTCGCAGGTGCTGGCCATGTTCTTCGCCGGGCCCGTGGCCGAACACGCCGGTCTGCGCGCCCTATACTATGGCAGCGCCGTCATGCTGGTCGCCATCGCCGGCGCCGGTCTCGCCCAACTCCGCCGCCGCGCGGAAGCGTGAACGTCCCACGGTCGCATCCGGGTCCCCAGGTGTGGCGTAATAGTCGGGTATGAGACTGTGGGCTCTGGTGTGCCTTGCCGCGTGCGGCGCCGCCGCACAGGAGGCGCCGCGCATCCGCGTGGATGTGGGACTTGTCGATGTCGGATTCAGCGTCCGCGACGCCGCCGGGCGCCTCGTCACCGACCTCGCTCGCGAGGAAGTCGAAGTCGCCGAGGACGGCGTCACGCAGAAGATCGCCTTCTTCGCACGCAGCACCGACGTGCCGCTGAACCTGGGGCTGGTCATGGATATCAGCGGCAGCCAGCAGAGTTTCCTCAAGCCGCACATGCGCGACCTGCAGTCCTTCCTCAAAACCGTCCTCCGCCCGCAGGACAAGGCCTACCTGATGACCTTTGCCAACCGCCTCTCGCTGGTCTGCGATTACACCGGTTCGGCGCAGGTGCTGGTCGAGTCGCTCGAACAGTTCCAACGCGCCAAAAGCCCGGGCGAGTACCCGATGGTCGGCCCGCGCGAACTGCGCGTGCTCGGCACCGCGTTCTGGGACGCGGTGTATTACGGCTCCACACAGATGATGCGCAACGTCGAGCGCGGGCGCCGCGCCCTGATCCTCTTTAGCGACGGGGAGGACAACTCGAGCGCGCATAGCATGATGGAGGCCATCGAAGCCGCCCAGTCCAACGACGTGATCCTGTTCGCGATCCGCTACACCGAAGCCCGCAAGGGCGAGTACAACGCGCGCAACAAGTACGGCATCAGCGTGATGGAGCGGCTGGCGCGCGAAACCGGCGGCGCTGATTTCGACGGCCGCGAGCGCGACCTCGTCGAGAGCTTCCGCCAGATCGGCGAGACGCTGCGCTCCGGGTACGAACTCGGCTATCACACCGACAGCCCGCCGGGCGACAGTTCCTTTCACAAGATCACCATCCGGGTGAAGCGCCCCGGGGTCACGGTACGCGCCAAAACCGGCTACTACGGCCGCTGACCCGGCTCCGCACGATACAATGCGGCAAGCATGATCGACCTCAAAAAACTCACGCAGTTCGATACCCCCACCATCTGCAACACCATCGAGTTGTTCGAGGTGCTCCCGCGCAACTCCGGCTACATGGACGGCCGCATCCGCGCCTGCTTCCCGGAGATGCCGCCCATCGCGGGCTACGCCGCCACCGCCACCATGCGCTGCGATCAACCGCGGCGCGAAGGCGACGTCTACGGTTCCCTCGATGAGCAGGTGTCGCGCTTCGCCGAACTGCCGGGCACCCCGATCGTGGTCTTCCAGGACCTCGACGACCCCGCGGTCGCCGCCACCTTCGGCGAGATCATGTGCACCACGTATCAATCCTTCGGCGCCGCCGGACTCATCACCTCGGGACCGGCGCGCGATCTCGATCAGGTGCGGCGCATCGGCTTTCCGGCGTTCTCCAACGGCGCAGTCTGCTCCCACGGCTACAGCCACATCGTGGACCTGCACCGCGCGGTGCGGGTGGGCGGCATCACCATCCATCCCGGCGACCTGCTGCACGCCGACGCCAACGGCGTGACCACCATTCCGATCGAAATCGCGCCTGAAATCGCCGATGCCGCGGTCGAGTTCGCCGCCGCCGAAGCCATCGTGCTCGATTACCTCAAACAGGGCCAACCCGGCGTGAAGGCCTTCGCCGAAGCCCGCCGCGGCATGATGGACGCCATTGCCGCGCTCGGCCGCCGCGTCCGCGCGCGCCGCTGAGGGTGGTAATTCCCGCCGCCGGATGCTACCGGATTTACATACTCTTCCCTCCCCCGCCCAAACACGGTACAATAAGGTTTGAACTGGCGAGCCGAACGAGTGGGCGAAAGCCCACTTTTTTGTTGGGCGCGCGCAGAAAGCGAAGATGCGGCAAGACGTAGCGTCGAAAATCGAAGAGGTCGCCCGGCGCGTGGCCGGCAGCGAAGGGCTTGAGATCGTGGAGGTCGAGGTCAAAGGCGGCGGCAACCAACGCCTGGTGCGGATCGCCATCGACAAGCCCGAAGGGGTCACCCACGGCGACTGCGAACTTGTGTCGCAACAGGTGGGCACCATTCTCGATGTCGAAGACATCGTCCCGGGCGGGCGCTACACGCTCGAAGTCAGCTCCCCGGGAATCGAGCGCAAACTGCTCAAACCGCAAGACTACGAGCGGTTTCAGGGTAAGAAGGCGCGCATCACCCTGCGCGACGCGGTGGATGGCCGCCGCAACTGGGAAGGCACGCTGGCCGGGATCGCCGGCGATGCCGTCATGGTCGAAACCGAACCAGGCAAGACCCGGCAATTCCCTTTTGAGCAGATTCAGAAGGCCAACTTGAAGTTCGAGTGGTAACCCGCCGGGGACTCTGACAGCCGACAAATTCTCAACTGGATAGGACGAGGGCATCTTGGAGACGATCTTTCAATCCATCGAAATCTTGAGCAAGGAAAAGGGCATCGATCCGCAGATCGTTTACGACGCGGTGAAGGATGCCATGCTGATCGCCGCGCGCAAACACTACCGCACCAACGAAGACTACGTCGCGGAGATGGACCCCAAGACCGGCGCCATCAAGCTCTACGCGGTAAAGAAGGTGGTGGAGGCGGTCGAAGACCCGGTTCACGAAATGACGCTTTCCGAAGCGCGCCGCATCGACTCCTCCGCGGAAATCGGCGGCGAAGTGCGCATCCCCAAGAACACCGACGCGCTCGGGCGCATCTCGGCGCAGACCGCGAAGCAGGTGATCTTCCAGAAGGTGCGCGAAGCCGAGCGCGAGACCGTCTACAACGAATACTCCGGACGCGCCGGCGAACTGGTCAACTGCACCATCAAGCGGGTCGAGGGGCCGGACTACATTCTCGATCTTGGCAAGACCGAAGCCCGGCTGCCCAAGAAGGAGCAGTCGCGCCTGGAAAGCTACTCGGTCAGCGACCGCGTGCGCTGCGTCATCAAGGTAGTGGACAAGTCCAGCAAGGGACCGGGCGTGGTGGTTTCTCGCGCCGCGCCGGAACTCGTGATGCGCCTGTTCGAACAGGAGGTGCCCGAAATCTACGACGGCACCGTGCAGATCAAGGGCTGCGCGCGCGAGGCCGGCGAGCGCACCAAGATCGCGGTGCAGAGCCGCGACCGGGACGTGGACAGCGTCGGCGCCTGCGTCGGGATGAAGGGTATGCGTGTGCAGTCGATCATCCGCGAACTGCGCGGCGAGAAGATCGACATCATCGAATTCTCCGATGATCCGGTGGTCTTCGCCACGCACGCGCTCAGCCCGGCGAAGGTCAGCCGCATCACGATCCTCGATCCGCTGGAGCACCACATGGAAGTCATCGTGGACGATTCGCAGCTTTCTCTTGCCATTGGCAAGAAGGGCCAGAACGTGCGTCTCGCGGCCAAGCTGCTCAGTTGGAAGATCGATATCAAGAGCGAGGAAGAGAAGCGCCAGGAAGTCGAGAGCCAAATGGCCGCGCTGGTCGCGCCGGGCGCTCCGGTCAGCGTGCTCATCGATTACGGGCTGGGCGAAAACGTGGTCGAAAAACTAGTGGCCGGCGGCATCGGCACCATCGAGCAACTCGGCACCATGACCCCCGAGCAACTCGCCGAAATGGATATCGCCGAAGACTCCGTGCGCGTCATTCAGGATTCGGTGAACACCTATTACGCCCAGTTCGAACAGGCCGAAGCCGCCTCGGCGGAAGCGGTCGAACCGGCGGTGGAAGAGCCTGTCGAGGCACCGGTGGAGGCACCGGTGGAAGAGTCTGTGGAAGAGGCCGCAGCCGAGGCCGCGGGCGAAGAGATCGCGACGCCCCACGCGGAAGCGGACACGGAACAGTCTGGTACCATAGAGGACGCGGGTTCTCCTCACAGTCCGTCCGAAGGTGCGGTTTCGCGGGAACACCCTGAAGAATAGATGGGCAGGCAGGTGCGCCTGAGGAGAGGTACGAGATCGCTTTTTCTATGAAGAAGATTCGGATCAACGAGCTGGCCAGGGAGCTGGAAGTCAAGGCTCATGAGATCCTGGACCGGCTGCCGGAACTGGGAGTGACGGAAAAGAAAACCCACTCCAGCTCCATCGATGAAGACGTGGCGCTCAAGCTGCGCCGGTTGTTCGGCTTCGACGTGCCCGACGGCGCGTTCGAGGCGCTGGAAAGGCGCGCTGAAGAGGCACGCGAGGAAGAAGAGCATCACGAAGCGCGCGAAGCCGCGCCGCAGACCGAGGCGCCGGCGGCGCATGCACCCGCCGCGGAGCCAGTCGTAATGGAAGAGAAGACGGTCCTCGACGAGACTCCACGACCCGCCTCCGCGCCCGGTGCGCCGATCCGCCCGCCCATCGGCGGCGGAAGGCCTATTCATCCTCCCATTGGAGGTCCGCGCACCGCGCCGGCCGCACCACAGATGCCGGCAGTTCCCGCGCCCCCGCCGCCCGCCGCGCACACGACACCGGCGACGCCGGCGGCTTCCGCGCCGCCAGTGCCGGCGCCGCACCCGCCTTCGCCCACACCCCCGGCGGCCGTGTTCGCGCCCGGACGCCCGAACGCTCCCATGGCGCGTCCCCTGCCTTCTGCGCCCCGCCCCGGACAGATTTTGAGCGGCCCGCGCCAGCCTTTCCCTTCGGCGCCCGCGCCGGCGCCTCCGCCGCCCTCGCGTCCGGCGGCTCCGGCCCGCCCCGCCGCGCCGCAGATGCCGCAGATCCCGCGGCCCGCGGCCGCTCCCGGAGCACCCGCGCCCGGCGCATCCCAGCGGCCCCTCGCTGGCCAGCCCGCGGCGCGCCCCGTGGTCCCGCCGCGTCCCGATCTTGCCGCCAAACTCTCGGCCCCGCGTCCGGCGATGCCGGGCGCTCCCCCGCCGCCGCGTCCCGGCATCCCCAAGGCTCCTTCCAGCCCGACGCCCGGCCAGCCCATTTACCGCGGACCGATTCGTCCCGGACAGCCCATGGTCACCCGTCCGGGCGTGCGTCCGGGCGTGCCCCCGGGACGTCCCGGCGGCCCGCGCCCGCAGCACCCGGTGTCTCGTCCGCGCGGCATGGATCCGGGCCTGGCCCCGCCGCCGCCCGATACCGCGGCCCCCGGCCGCCGTCCCGGACAGCGCCCCGCGCGCGGCGCTCCGGTGCGCGACCGCGAGGAAGAGAGAACCCTTCGTCCGCAGCATCGGCGGCAGGTGGAAGCCGGTCCGCCGCCGATCAACCGCGAAATCACCATCTCCGAGGGCATCACGGTCAAGGAACTCAGCGAGAAGCTGGACGTGAAGGCCGCCCTCGTCATGAAGAAGCTCATGGACAAGGGCATCTTCGTGGCCATCAACCAGACGCTCAACGCGGAGCTCGCCACCCAGGTGGCGCGCGATTTCGGCGCCTCCACCGCCACCGTCAGCTACGAGCAGGAAGCCATGCAGTCGGTGGAAGAGGCCGAGGACGCCGCGGACCTGCAGCGGCGCGCGCCCGTGGTCACCATCATGGGCCACGTCGATCACGGCAAGACCTCGCTGCTCGACGCCATTCGCGAAGCCAACGTGGCCGCGCGCGAGGCCGGCGGCATTACGCAGCACATCGGGGCGTATCAGGTTGAGCTGAACTCTCGCAAGATCGTCTTCATCGATACCCCGGGTCACGAAGCCTTCACTCGTATGCGCGCCCGCGGCGCCAAGGTGACCGATATCGTCATCCTGGTGGTCGCGGCCGACGACGGCGTCATGCCCCAGACCCTGGAAGCGATCGACCACGCCAAGGCCGCCCGCGTCCCCATCATTGTCGCGATCAACAAGATCGACAAACCGGAAGCTCAGCCCGACCGCATCAAGCAGCAGCTTTCCGATCGCGGCCTGCTGGCCGAGGATTGGGGCGGCGATACGGTCATGGTCCCGGTTTCGGCGCGTACCCAGCAGAATCTCGAACTGCTCCTCGAGATGATCCTGCTGGTGGCCGATATGCAGGACCTGAAGGCCAACCCCTCGCGCCCGGGCAGCGGCACCGTCATCGAAGCCCAGCTCGACCGCGGACGCGGTCCCGTGGCCACCGTGCTGGTGCGCAACGGCACGCTGAAGGTCGGCGATTTCTTCATCTGCGGCAGCGTCTTCGGCAAGGTCCGCGCGATGATCAGCGATCGCGGCCAGCAGATCCGCAAAGCCGAGCCTTCGACTCCGGTGGAAGTCCTCGGCCTCGAATCGCTGCCTGAAGCCGGCGACGATTTCCAGGTGGTGACCGACACGGCGAAAGCCAAACAGATCGTCAACTTCCGCGACCAGAAGGCCAAGGAAGCCGCGCTCGCCAAGAGCGGCCGCCTCACGCTCGAGCAACTGCACAAGCAGATGCGCGAGGGCGAGGTCAAGGAACTGCCTCTCATCATCAAGACCGACGTGGGCGGTTCGGCCGAAGTGCTCACCGAGACCTTGCAGAAGCTCAGCAACGACAAGGTCACGATCCGGGTCATCCGCTCCGGCGTCGGCGCCATCAACGAAAGCGACGTACTGCTGGCGTCGGCTTCCAACGCCATCATCATCGGGTTCAACGTGCGGCCGGAACGGAACGCCACGGCGCTCGCCGAGCAGGAAAAGGTGGACGTCCGCCTACACACCATCATCTACAACCTGACCGACGAGATTAAGCGCGCCATGGTCGGGCTGCTGGAACCCGTCTTCCGCGAAGTCTACCGGGGCAAGGCCGAGGTCCGCGAAACCTTCCGCATCACCAAGGTTGGCAACGTGGCCGGCTGCCAGGTTCTGGACGGCACCATCACCCGCGACAGCGAGGTCCGCCTGTTGCGCGACAACATCGTGGTCCACACCGGCCGCATCGGCTCTCTGCGCCGCTTCAAAGACGACGTCAGCGAGGTCAAGACCGGCATGGAGTGCGGCATCACGCTGGACAACTACGGGGACGTCAAACAGGGCGACATCATCGAAGCGTTCGTGACCGAACGGGTCGCCAACGAGGTCTTCGCCTGATCCGCTGAACGATCGAACCATGCCGGCAATCGGCGTCCTGACCATGGAACTGCGGCTGGAAGAGTCGCACTCCCTCAAGGAAAAGCGGCACGTCGTGCAGAGCCTGAAGGACCGTCTGCGCAGCCGCTTCAACGTGTCGGTGGCGGAGATCGAACACCAGGACACGTGGCAGCGCGCCACCCTCGCCGCCGTGACTGTAGCCAGCGACCGCATCCACGCCGGGAAGGTGCTGCAAAGCGTGGAGGAAGACGCTGCCGCCATGGCCGGTCCGGCGTTGGTGGGTGTTAACCTGGAGTGGATCGAATAGCCATACCCTGTGGGGCGGACCGGCCGGCCTGCCGGATTTGACCATGGATGAACGCCGCACATTACGCGTCAGCGAAGCCGTCCGCGAGGAACTCGCTGAAATCATTACGTTTGAGATGGAGGATCCGCGACTCGTCGATGTCGCCGTGAGCGAGGTCCACGTCAGTCCGGACTCCCGCCACGCGACCGTAAAGGTGGTCACCCGCGGCGACCAACATACTCAGAATCAAGCACTTGCGGCGCTGGCCCACGCCTCCGGCTACCTTCGGCGCGAACTCGCCTTCCGGCTGCAGTTGCGGCACGTCCCGGAACTGCACTTCGAGCGTGAGAAGAACCCCGACGCCGACTCGCGTATCGACTTCCTTCTGCGGCGCGCGAAAAAATCTCGCCCTCGGGACGAAAAACAGCCCTAAAACCCTTCAAAATGTGATAGTTTTGTTTCTTTGGCGGCACCGGCGGCAATCGGAAAATTGAGACCCGCCCTGGCGGCGGCAGGGGTTCTGTTTTTGCTTTTTCCAGTCCCCGCAAGCCCCGCGCAGGAGCAACTCCGGCTCGAGAAGAGCGTGGATGCGATGGGGTCTACTTACACCATCGCCGTCTGGGGTACGGACCGGATTCGCATGGAAGCGGCAGTGGACGCCGCCTTCGACGAGGTCCGGCAACTCGATGACCTGCTTTCGAACTATAAGCCCGAAAGCGAGTGGAGCGAGGTCAACCGCGACGCCGCCCGGAAACCGGTGCGAGTTTCACCGGAAATGTTCCAGTTGTTGCAGGACTGCCAGCGGTACAGCAGGGAGAGTGAGGGTGCGTTCGATATTACCGTCGGACCGCTCATGAAGGTTTGGGGGTTTTACAAAGGAACGGGCCACCTGCCGCATCGGCCGGAAATCGAGGCGGCCATGACTAAGGTGGGCTACCGGCACATGGTGCTGGATCCGGCCAACCGGACCGTTCGCTTCGACCGCCCGGGCGTCGAAATCGATCCCGGCGGGATCGGCAAGGGCTACGCGGTGGACCGCATGGTAGACGTGCTCCGCCGCAACGGCGTCACTGTCGCGTTGGTCGCCGGGTCGGGCAGCAGTATTTACGGCATGGGCGCCCCTCCGGGCCAACCCAAGGGATGGCCGGTGAAGATCAAGGACCCCTGGGACGAGCGAAAGTCGGTTGCCGAGGTTTTTTTGAAGGATATGTCCCTCTCCACGTCGGGGAGCTACGAGAAGTTTTTCCGGGCGGAAGGCAAGATCTACGCCCATATCATGGACCCGCGTACCGGTTATCCGGCGCAGGGCACTGTTTCGGTTTCGGTATTGGCGCCGCGCACGCTCGATAGCGAGGCGTGGGCCAAGCCGTTTTTTGTGAACGGCCGCCAGTGGGCGGTCAAGCATCGGCGAAAGGACTTTTCCGTGTTCTTTTGCGAAGACAGGATGGAGAAGCCATGCGCGTGGCTCCAATGACAAGCCGCTTTCTAGACGCCTGCCGGCGCCGTCCCACCGACGTGCGGCCGGTGTGGTTCATGCGGCAGGCCGGCCGCTATATGAAGCAGTACCGCCAGATCCGCGAAAAGCACGGGATCCTGGAGATGTGCAAGCGTCCGGACCTGGCCGCTACCGTCACGCTCCAGCCGGTGGAATACCTCGACGTGGACGCGGCCATTATTTTCGCCGACCTCCTGCTGCCCGTCGAACCCATGGGCCTCAAGCTCCACTATGAGAAGGGCGAAGGGCCGGTGATCGACAACCCGGTGCGCACCAGCGACGACGTGGACTCGCTCTCCAGCACCAACGCCGACGACCTCGGCTACGTCGGCGAGGCGATCCAGATGGTGGTCCGCGCGCTCGCCGGGCGCGTCCCCGTGATCGGCTTCGTGGGCGCCCCCTTCACCATGGCCAGCTACATGATCGAAGGCGGCGCGTCGCGCAATTTCATTCGCACCAAGAAGCTCATGTACAGCGACGAGACCCTCTGGCGCCGCCTGATGGGCAAGATCGTCGATGTGCTGGCGCCGTTCGCGCACTCGCAGGTGGCCGCCGGCGCGCGCGCCATCCAGGTCTTCGACAGTTGGGTCGGCGCCCTCGGCAGCGACGATTACGTGCGTTACGCCGCCCCTTACTCCCGCGCGCTCATCGAGCGCATCCGCTCGACCGGCGTTCCGGTGATCCACTTCGGCACCGGCGCGAGCGGCTTCTTCCGCGAACTGCACGCGGCCGGCGGCGACGTCATGGGCGTGGACTGGCGCATCAACATCGACCAGGCGTGGATGGATATCAGCTACCGCTCGGCGATCCAGGGCAACCTCGATCCGGTAGCGCTCTTCGCACCGCTCCCCGAGCTCAAGATGAAGGTGCGTGAACTGCTCAAGCGCACCGGCGCGCGCCCGGGCCACATCTTCAACCTCGGCCACGGCATTCTCCCCGAGACTCCGGTCGAAAACGTCAAGGCGGTGGTCGAAATCGTCCGGGAATTCCGGCCGTGAAGCAAGGCGTCCTCCTGCTCGCGCATGGCGCTCCCGAGCGGCTTGAGGATGTCGCGGAGTACCTGTCCTACGTGCGCGGGGGCCAACCCGTCTCCCCGCGCGTACTCGAAGAAGTACGCTCGCGCTACGAGGCGATCGGCGGATCCTCGCCGCTGACGAAGTGGACCCGCGCACAGGCCGGGGCGGTCCAGGCCACCCTCGGCATCCCCGTATTCTTCGGGATGAGAAACTGGCATCCGTTCGTCAAAGAGAGTATGGAGCAGGCGCGCGCCGCCGGCATCCAACGGATGGGGTGCGTGTGTCTGGCCCCGCAATACGCCGAAATGAGCATCGGGCTCTACATGAAGCACGCGCAGGCCGCCGCCGGAGAGATCGAACTCGTCTGGGCGCACAGCTACCACGAGGAACCCGCGCTGCTCGCCGCCTTCGCCGAGCGCCTGGGCGGCGCCGCCGGACGCGTGCTGTTCACCGCCCATTCCCTGCCCGAGCCGAACCAGCGCTACGAGCAGGAGGCGCGCGCCACCGCCGCCGGAGTGGCCCGCGCGGCCGGCATCGGCGAATGGGACTTCGCCTTCCAGAGCCAGGGCATGAGCGGAGGCAAGTGGCTCGGCCCCACGGTGGAATCCTGCCTGGACCGCTACGCCGCCGAAGGCGTACGCGAGATCACGCTGCAACCGATCGGCTTCGTCTGCGACCACGTCGAGATCCTGTACGATGTGGACATTCATTTCCGCGACTACGCCGCCCAACGAGGCATCGCCCTCCACCGCCCAGAAAGCCTGAACGGCTCGCCCAAATTCACCGCCGCCCTGGCCGAGGTCGCCCGCAAATGTCTGCAATAGTGGCGCGGGACTGCCGGCCTGCGTCGATCCAGGAATGCAGGCCGGGAGGCCTGCGCTACTTTGCCGGAGGCGCCGCTTGAGCACGCTCATCATCGGCGGCGGCATCTCCGGACTCTCCACGGCGTACTACCTGGCCAAGCGCGGCATCTCCTCCACGATCCTCGAATCGCGACCGCGCCTTGGAGGCGTGATCCAAACCGAGCGCATCCAAGGCTGCACCATCGAAGCCGGACCCGACAGCTTCCTCTCCGCCAAGCCCGCCGCTTTGGAACTGATTCGTGAACTCGGCATGAGCGACCAGGTCATCGGCTCCAACGACCACCTGCGCGTTACCTTCGTCAAGAAGAACGGCCGCCTCGTCCCCCTGCCCGACGGCCTCATGATGATGGTGCCCACCAAAATCCTGCCGCTGCTCACCACTCCCCTGCTCTCCCTGGCCACAAAGACGCGCATGGGCCTGGAACTGCTCCGCGCGCCCAAAATGCGCGCCGACGACGAGTCCGTGGCCGATTTCGTACTTGAGCACTACGGGCAGGAAGCCGTGGATTACCTCGCCGAACCGCTGCTCAGCGGCATCTACGGCGGCGACCCGCGGCAACTCAGCGTGCGGGCCGTCCTGCCCCGCTTCGTGGAACTCTCGCAGCAGTACGGCAGCCTGACACGCGGCGTCCTGGCTTCGCGCGCCAAGGCGCCCAAGCCCGCCGGATCGCCCGCGCCGCTCTTCCGCACCCTCAAGGGCGGCCTTGGCGATCTGGTTGACGCCGTCACCCGCGCCATCGCCCCACACGTCACCGTGCGTACCGCGCGCGCCGATGCCATCGAGCGCACTGCCGGCGGTTACCGGGTCCGCGCGGCCGGCGACTGGATCGAGGCCACCCACCTGGTGCTCGCCTGCGAAGCTCACAGCGCCGCGGCGCTGCTGCGCTCCCTCGACGCGCGTGCCGCCGAACTCCTCGCCGGGGTCGGCTACAGTTCGTCCATGACGGTCGCGATCGGCTACCGCGCCGCCGATTTCGCGCGCCTTCCGGTGGGCTTCGGCTTCCTCATCCCCAAGAAGGAGCGCCGCCGCCTGGTCGCGTGCACCTGGGTGGGCACCAAATTCCCCCACCGCGTCCCCGACGGCACGGTAGTCGCCCGCTGCTTCCTCGGCGGCATGGAGGACGCGGGCGTGCTCGACGAATCCGACGACGCCATACTCTCCGCCGTCGGCGAGGAACTCCGCGCGATCGCCGGCGTCACGGCGCCTCCCATATTCAGCCGCATCGCGCGCTGGCCGCGCGCCATGGCGCAATACCCGGTGGGCCATCCCGCGCGCGTCGCCGAACTCGAGTCGCGCGCCGCCGCCATCCCCGGGCTGTTCCTGGCCGGCAACGCTTACCAGGGCATCGGTATTCCCGACTGTATCCGTATGGGCCGCGCCGCCGCCGAAAAAATCGGGTAGGGCCGGCGTCCCGTCCCGGGCTGCCACCAGTCAGACCGCACCAGCCCGCAGCATTCTCACCGGCACCGTCTCCGAGGATGCACGATTACGAACAATCGCCAACAGTTCCGATCGCAACCGGGCCGCCTCACTCGTTGCGATGGCCAGTGTGAGTCCCGGAAGGCGCGGGGATGGACCCATCCACGCCGCGTGTGGAGCGCCGTAAGAATGGTCGATTGCATTCAGTTCCCGAACACGCCCCCCGATGAAGGAACCGGTGGAGAAGCAGGCGGCCGGTGGATCGGCGAGTTGTTCCAGCACTCTCCGCAGCCGGTCATGAAACTGCCGGCGGTGGACCGGGGAGCAGAAGTCGCTATCTCCCGTCACCAGCGCCGTGGGACCAAGACCGTGTCCGCAAAACAGGCAGCTCATGCGAGGTCCTCACTAAAGTCAGGTTCGTATTGCATGGACCGGGTACCTCTGGACGTGACACCATCTTGCGCCATGCCCGATTTCGCCGAAAGTCCTCCCTGTACCGGCCTCCGTCTAGCCTAGAGAGGCGTACCAGGACCCCGAACGGTACCTATAGACCTCGTCAAACCACGTCCGCGCCGCGCTCGATGAGCAATTCCCGCAATACCGACCGGTGGCAGCGGTCCTCGTGCTCGCAGTAGCAGCCCACCGCAAGGTTCGTGTGGTGCGAAAGCGCCGCCAGGACGTCCAGTTCGCGGCTGCGATCCGGAGCGCCCATCTCGGCGCGGTACTTGCGCTTGAACGCAGCCCACGCCCGTTGGTCCTGCGCGCCCATCGCTTCCTTCACCAGTTCCGCACTCGGCGCGAGATTGGGAAACCACACGTCGTAGTAGTCCAGCCGGGCGAAATCGGCCTTCGGAACGCCGCGCGGCGGCCGGCGCACGGTGCCGATCCGCAACCCTTCGCCGGACTCTCGCGGCGTGCCGAGCCGCACGATGTAAATCGCCATAATTCCCCCACGCCAGTGTGCCACGCTTCGGGCGCGCCGACCAGGCCGAAGCCTCCTCGCCCTTAGTGCGTCATCGCGTAGGTGACGTAGTTGACCCCGATCCGGATCCCCAGCGCCGAGAACTTCTCCGGATACCGCGGGTCGTCGGCGTTCTCCCACGAGTCGCCCAGATCCACGTTGTGGCAGATGGCCACCATCAGGCGTCCGCGGTCGTCGTAGATGCCGCGCCACTTCGCCTGGTAGCCGTCCTTCTCGTAGGTGCGTCCGCTATAGAGGAACTGCGCCCCCGGCACCTGGTAGCGGTCGTCAAGATCGAACACCGTGTGAAAGATCGGGTCGTCGTTCGCAATGTCCACGATCGGCCGCCCCGGCAGCACTTTCTTCATCGTGTACTCGAATACCTCCCACTCGTTGGTGCCGTGGAAATCGTCGCACATGAAGAAACCGCCGCGGTTGAGAAATTCGCGGAAACGCTCGATCTGGTGATCGGTCAGTTCCCAGTGACCCACTTCCACCGCGTACAGGAACGGGTAGTTGAACACGTCGTCGGTGGGGTCGTCCAGGTTGACCGGCTGCTCCACGCTGCGCGCGTTGAGGCGCGTCAGCCGGCGCAGCGCCGCCGAAAGGTGGCGGTCCGAGCGCGGATAGTCGATCGTCCAGTTGGTGTTGCCCTCGTGCCAGTCGAGCCCGCGTTTATACTCGCTCTGCCAGTCCAGCCGGACGCTCGTGGTCGGGTACATGAGGCGCGCGAACACCCACTCGCTCGGCACGTTCCAATCCGAGGGCAGGGGAAAGTTGTAATACTCCCAGGCCGGATACGCCCGGAACGGTCGCTGCGCGTAGACGGTACACACTACGAGCGCGGCGCCGATCGCCGGCGCCAGCAATAGCCTAGCCCTCATCTTTCTTCAGTATAAGGGACGGTTCGCGGACCTATCGGTATCGCGGAGGTATACGCATTCGCCCGCGCGATACACCGCCCGCGCCGTGTCGCGCCCGAAGAAGTAGGCCAGGTCGCGATAATCGGCACAATCGTGGATGGCGAAATCGGCCGCCTTCCCCGCCTCCAGCGACCCCATCTCGCGCCCGCGCCCGAGGCTGTACGCCGCGTTGATGGTTGCCGCCGTAATCGCCTCCGCCGGCGTCATCCCCATCTGCGTGCAGGCCAGGGAGAGCACCATCGGCATCGAAGCCGTGGGCGACGATCCCGGGTTGAAATCCGTCGCCACCACCACCGCCAGACCCGCCTCGATCATCGCACGGGCATCGGCGTACCGCGCTCCGCGCAGTGCGTAGACACTCGCCGGCAGCAGCACCGGTTGTACGCCCGCGCGTGCCAGGGCCGCGATCCCCGCCGCGGTCGTGCGCTCCAGATGGTCCGCCGTTGCCGCTCGCAACTCCGCCGCAACCAGCGATCCGGTGTCCGCGCTGAACTGGTCCGCGTGCACCCGCAGCCCGAGCCCGCAACTCCGCGCCGCGAGCAGCACCTTCCGCGCCTGCTCCGCTCCGAACACCTTCGGCTCGCAGAACACGTCGCAGTACTCGGCCAACTGCTCCTCCGCCACCTGCGGCAGCATCTCGTCGGCGACTTCCTCCACGTAGCCGTCCGGATCCTCGCGGTACTCGTCCGGCACCTCGTGCGCGCCCAGGAAGGTGGCCACCGCGCGCAGCCGGCGCTCCCCGTTGAGCGCGCGAATCACCCGCAGAATCTTCAACTCGGAGCCGGCATCCAACCCGTAGCCCGACTTCACTTCGATGGTGGTCGTGCCGCCCGCCAGAAACCACGCCGCTCGCCGCCTCGCCGCGTCCAGCAGATCCTTTTCTGACGCCTCGCGCGTGCACCGCACGGTCGCGCGGATCCCGCCGCCGTCCGCGGCGATCTCTTCGTACGTCGCGCCCAGCGCGCGCCGTTCGAACTCGTCCGCGCGCGTGCCCGCGAACACGGCGTGCGTGTGCGCGTCCACGAACCCGGGCAGCACCACTCCGCCCTGCGCGTCGATCACCTCGGTATCGAGCGAGAGCCCGCGCACGATCTCGGCGCGCCTCCCGATGGAGGCGATCCTGCCGTCGCGCACGCGAATGGCGCCGTCGGCGATGGCCCCGATCTCGCGCATCTCCCCGCCCACGCGAGCGCGCGCCGGCCCCGCCAGCGTCACCACCTCCCGGCAATTCACCACCGCGAGGTCATTCAAGGTAGCGCCGGCCTCCCCGCCCGCATGGCTTCACAGCGCATTGACTCGCCGCTCCACCCCCGCCTTGAACTCCACATCGGCGATCGAATCCAGGTTGATTTTCACGTTCTCCCACGCCCCCGCCTTCGCCGCCGCCGCGAGCGACTTCGCCACCGCCAGGTCGCTCCCGAACTTGGCCGGCACCGCCAGCGCCTCCAGCCTCCGCGCCAGCGCCGCGGCGTGTTCCATCACCTCCAGCGGCACTTCCGCGGCGCCGTGGAGCGCCTCTTCCACGAACGGCGCGCGCTCCTCCTTCGGCCGCTTGTACGCCGCCATCACGCGATTGAACGCCTCCGCGTCGCGCTCCACAGCTTCCGTAAAGAACCTGCGCGCGGCTTCGAACTCCGCCGGATCCTGCTTCGCCAGCCGCGTCACCATCGCGCCCAGCGCCGCCGCCATCGCGCCCGCCGCCGCGCTCGCGCTGCCGCCGCCCGGGGTCGCGCACGGCGCCGCCAGCGCGTCCAGAAACTCCGGCAATCCGCCGCGCCCCGACACCGCGGCCGCGATCCGATTCTCCAACACCAGTTCCGGACGGAAATTCTCAAAGCGCAGGAAGTACTCCGCCGAAAGCTCGATCGACTTCTTCGGAATCAGCCCGACGATCTCGCTTCCCACCACCCCCACGCCGTGCCGCTCCGCCTCCCGACGCACCGCCTCGAACACCACGTGCATCGGCGTCTGTTCGAAGTCCGTCAGGTTGATCGATACCTGCGCGAGGCCACGCGACGCGAGCATCACCCCCATCGCCTTCACAAAGCGGAACCCGCCCGAGGAATACCGGATCGTCTTGGCGATCTTGCGCGCGATCGACACATCCGGCGTGTTCAGGTTGACGTTGTAAGCGATCAGAAACTTGCGCGCCCCGGTCACGATCGCGCCCGCCGTGGGATGGCACACCGCATCCCCGATGTCCGGATCGCGCTCGGCGACGTTACCCATCTCTTCGAGCAGAGCCTCGAACTGCCCGCGGCGTATGTTCTCCAGGTTCGCGCGTTCCGGTCTCCGCGCCGCTGCTTCGTAAAGGTACACCGGTACCTTGAGCCGCGTCCAGATCTCCTGACCCACGCGCTCGGCCAGCCGCACGCACTCCTCCAGCGTGACCCCTTCCACCGGCACGAACGGCAGCACGTCGCACGCGCCGATACGCGGGTGCGCGCCGGAGTGCTTCGTCAGATCGATCAGTTCGACCGCGCGCGCCACGCCGCGCAGCGCCGCCTCGGCCACCGCGTCCGGCGGCCCCACGAACGTGATCACGCTGCGATTGTGATCCTCATCGCTCTCCCGATCCAGCAGCGCCACGTCGGGCACCGCCAGGATCGCCTGCACGATGGCATCGACCTTCGCCCCATCGCGTCCTTCGCTGAAATTCGGCACGCACTCAACAAGCTGTCGCGACATCTTCGCCTCTCACTGTACCGCACCCTATTCAAACCGCGTCCCGGCGTCGAGTCTCACTCCCTGCGCCAGATCCCCCGCGCCCGCGCGAACCGCTCCGCTTCCTCGTACCCCGCTTCGGCGTGCCGCACCACTCCGATTCCCGGATCGCAGGTCAGCACGCGCTCCAGGCGCCGCGCGGCTTCCTCCGTGCCGTCCGCCACCACCACCATCCCGGCATGCTGCGAGTACCCGATGCCCACGCCGCCGCCGTTGTGGATGCTCACCCAGCTGGCCCCCGCAGCGGTGTTGACCAGCGCGTTCAACAGCGGCCAGTCCGCGATCGCGTCGGAACCGTCTCGCATGCCCTCGGTTTCGCGGAACGGACTCGCCACGCTCCCGGTATCCAGGTGATCGCGCCCGATCACGATCGGCGCCTTCAACTCCCCGCGCGCCACCAGCCGGTTCATCGCCAGGCCGAACTCCGCGCGTTCGCCGTACCCGAGCCAGCAGATGCGCGCCGGCAGCCCCTGGAATTGGATTCGCCGCTGCGCCAGCGGCAGCCAGCGCGCCAGCGTCTCATCGTGCGGGAAGAGTTCGAGCGCCAGTTCGTCCGTGCGCCGTATGTCCGCCGGGTCGCCCGAGAGCGCCACCCAGCGGAACGGCCCCTTGCCTTCGCAGAACAGGGGCCGTATGTACTCCGGCACGAACCCGGGGATGTCGTACGCGCGCTCCACCCCCGCCTGCCTGGCCTGCGTGCGGATGTTGTTCCCGTAGTCGAACGTCACCGCTCCCGCGCGTTGCAGCACCAGCATCGCCTCCACGTGCGCCGCCATCGCGCTCATGCTCCGCGCCACGTAGCCCGCCGGATCGCGCCGCCGCAAGTCCAGCGCTTCCTCGAGCGTCATGCCGTTCGGCACGTACCCGTTCAGCGGATCGTGCGCGCTGGTCTGGTCGGTCAGCACATCCGGCACGATTCCCCGCCGCGCCATCTCCGGCAGCACGTCCGCGCAGTTGCCCACCAGCGCCACCGACACCGCTTCCCCGCCCTCGAGCATGCCCAGGGCTTCGTCCAGCGACTGCGCGACCCGGTCGCAGTAGCCCGTCTCCAGGCGGCGCCGGATGCGCGCCGGATCCACCTCGATCCCCAGGAAGCGCGCGCCGTTCATGGTCGCCGCCAGCGGCTGCGCCCCACCCATCCCGCCCATTCCACCCGACACCACGAGTTTGCCCGCCAGCGATCCGCCGAAATGCTTCCGCCCCACCGCCGCGAACGTCTCGAACGTACCCTGCACGATACCCTGGCTGCCGATGTAGATCCACGAACCCGCCGTCATCTGCCCGTACATCGTCAGCCCCATCCGCTCCAGGCGGTTGAACTCGTCCCAGTTGGACCAGTGCCCCACCAGGTTGGCGTTGGCGATCAGCACGCGCGGCGCTTCGGCGTGCGTGCGGAACACACCCACCGGGCGGCCCGACTGCACCAGCAGCGTTTCCTCGTTGCCCAACCCTTCGAGCGCGCGCACCATCGCGTGAAAACTCGGCCAGTCCCGCGCGGCGCGCCCAGTGCCGCCGTAAACGATCAGTTGCTCCGGCTTCTCCGCCACCTCCGGATCCAGGTTGTTGTGCAGCATGCGCAGCGCCGCTTCCTGGTGCCAGCCCTTGCAGCGCAGCCGGCTCCCGCGCGGCGCGCGAATCGCGGTGTCCACAGTCATTGCATCGCTCCCGCCGGGACCGGTGCGGCCTCCGGCATTGCCCAATCGTCGAAACGTCCTTCCCGAATCGCGCCCGCAACCGCTTCGATCTCGCGGCCCAGCGGACGGTCCTCCCGCAACGGCGGCGAGATCGCGCGCACCGCCTCCAGCGCCGAGCGCAACTCCGCGCCCGGCTCGAACCCCTCGCGCAGGCTCAGCGCGGTGCTCGCGGCCATCAACTCGATCGCGGCGATCGCCTCGCCGTTCTCCACGATGCGTCGCAGCTTGAGCGCCGCGGTCATCCCCATCGATACGTGGTCCTCCTGTCCGCCCGAGGTCGGCACGTTGTCGATGCTCGCCGGATGCGCCATCACCTTGCACTCGTTGAGCAGCGCGACCGCGGCCACGTGCGCGATCATGTATCCGCTCCCCACCCCGGGATGCGCCGCCAGAAACGCCGGCAGCCCCCGGTTCAGATCCGGATTCACGAGGCGGTCGATACGCCGCTCCGCGATCGACGCGAGCGTGGTCAGCGCGATCGCCGCCGTGTCGAAGCCGAGCGCCAGCGGCGCCCCATGAAAATTGCCGCCGCTCAGTACCGCCGCGCTCTCCGCGAACACCAGTGGATTGTCGGTCGCGCTCCCCGTCTCCGTCTCCACTGCCGTACCCGCGAATTCCAGCGCCCCGCGGACCGCACCGTGTACCTGCGGCATGCAGCGCAGGCTGTAGGCGTCCTGCACGCGCGCCGGAGCCGTGCGCCGCTCCGGGGCCACGTCGCTCGCGCTCAGCAACTCGCGCAGCCGCGCCGCCGCCGCTCCCTGCCCGCGATGCGGGCGCGACGCGTGGATTCGCTGATCGAACGCCACCGGCGTCCCCAGCAGCGCTTCCAGCGTGAGCGCCCCCGCCACGTCCGCCAGCCCCGCCAGGCGGTGAGCACGCCAGAGCGCGAGCGCACCCACCGCCGCCAGAGCCTGTGTCCCATTGAGCAGCGCAAGCCCTTCCTTCGCTTCCAGTTTCAGCGGCATCAGTCCCGCCAGCCCGAGCGCCTCCGCCGACCCCATCCGCCGTCCTCCGAAGAACGCCTCCCCTTCCCCGATCGCGCACAGCGCCAGGTGCGCCAGCGGCGCCAGGTCCCCGCTCGCCCCCACCGAGCCCTTTTCCGGAATCACCGGGCACACCGCGCGGTTGATCATCTCGCACAGGAATTCGGCCACCGCCGGACGCACCCCGCTGTACCCTAGCGCCAGCGTGTTCGCGCGCAGAGCAGCCACCACCCGCGCCTCGCCTTCGCCCAGCGGCTGCCCGATGCCGCACGCGTGGCTGCGCACCAGGTTCAACTGCAGCCGCTCGAGTTCCTCATCCGCGATCTTCACATCGCACAGCTTGCCGAAACCGGTATTAATCCCGTACACCGGTTTGTGGTCTGCCGCCGCCCGCTCCACCGTCCGCCGCGACGCCTCCATCAACCCCACTGCGTGCGGCGCAATACGCACCCGCTCGCCGCCGGCGATCTGGGCGATTTCGCGCAATTTCAGTTGCTGCCCGCCTAGCTGAATCATTCTGTGGGAATTCTAGCGCCGCGGGCGGCTTCCGAACAGTGGAAATCACTGGTACTATTGCGATATGGCCATTGATTCTGTAGGTCCATTGGACGGTGTTGGAATGAATCTATTGTCCAATCTGCATAAGGACGCGCGAATCTCCTACGCCGAACTCGGCCGCCGGATCGGGCTGTCTCCCGCCGCCGCCGCCGAGCGCATGCGCCGCATGGAAGAAGCCGGCATCATCCGCGGCTACCGCGTGGATATCGATCGCGAAGCCCTCGGCTTCAGCGTCATGGCCGTCGTGCGCATGAGTTGCGAAGGCCCGCGCTACCGCCCATTCCTCAAAGCCGTGAAGACCATGGACGCGATCGCCGAGTGCCACCACGTTGCCGGCGGAGACGCCTTCATCCTCAAAGTCGTCGCCGCCAACGTGGATGAGTTGGAACGCCTTGTCGAAAAGCTGCTGGAGTTCGGCGTCCCCACCACCAGCATCGTCTTCTCGTCACCGGTCGAAGGTCCGCTGATGGACCTCCCCGCCCGCTACTGGCTCACGCGCTGACTCTATACTCGAAGTACGCACCATGATCAGGCGCCTCGCCCTTGCTGCCCTGTTCGCCGGCGTCCTCGGCGCGCAGGAGAAGCCGCCCGCCGACCCCTGGCAGCCGCTGCGCTTCCTCATCGGCACGTGGGAGGCCCGCACCCTGGGCGGATCCGCCGGAGCCTCGTCCACCGGTGCGTACACCTTCCAGTTGGAACTGCGCGGCCACGTTCTCGCCCGGCATTCCACGAGCGCAGGATGCACCGGCCCGGCGGACTTCAACTGCGAACACAGCGACCTGCTTTACCTCTACCGGGACTCACCCGCCCAACCGCTACAGGCCATTTACTTCGATAACGAAGGCCACGTCATCCACTACGATGTGGCTACGCCCACCCCGAATACCGCGGTGCTGACCTCAGCGCCCTCGCAGTCCGGACCGCAGTTCCGCCTAGCCTACGAACTCAAGGGCTCCACCATGTACGGTAAATTCCAACTCCGCGTGCCCGGCCAGAGCGAATTCAAATCTTACCTGGAGTGGAGCGGGGAGCGGGCGCCCTCCAATTGACGGGCGCCGCTTCCGCTACCCGATGCTTGCGCACTTCAGGACCCGGCCCATGAACTCCCATACCTTCGGATTGCTGAAGGGTGCCATCGTCTCCTTCATGTGCGCCGGCCAGTTCGGACGGTCCGCGTACATTTTGTTCAGGCCAGCCGCGACCCCGGGGTCGCCTCCGGTGAACCCGCCCACCAGTTGCTTCCAGCGCGCGCCCAATGCCTGCGCCCGCTCGCTCCCCGGATCGTCGCCGAGAGCCGCCTCCACGTCGCGGAACAAGTCGAGCCACGCCTTCGTCGTCTGCTCCTGCAACTCCGGCGTCCACTCTTTCTTCCGCTCTTCGATTTTCGCCCGCGCCTCCGGGCTGTAATACTTCGCGCTCCAGTCCTGGTCGTTCTGCATCTCAATAACCTCGATGATGTGTTTGAGAATCGCGGTATCCGGCTGCCGCCCTTCGGCGAACGCCTGCTCGGCGTTTCGAATCGCTTCGATCGCGTGGTCCAGCAGGCGCCGCTTCTCCTCGAGCACCGTGCGCTGCCTCTTCAGCGCGCCAGGCAGCGCCGCGGAGTCGCGGTCAAGCATACTCTTGATCCTCTTAAGTGGAACCCCGATGAACTTGAGCGCCACGATCTGCTCCAACCGCTCCAGTTCGCGCCTGCCGTAGAGCCGGTAGCCCGCCGCCGTTCGCCGCGGGCGAAGCAGTCCCAACCGGTCGTAGTGATGCAGCGCACGCACCGTCACTCCGGCCAGCCCGGCAAATTCGCGGACCTGAAGCGCCTTGTCCAACGCGATTCCCCTTCGAGAACGATCTTCCAGCCTGACGTTGCGTCAGGGTCAAGCGAATCTTTTTGCGCGCCGTTATTCCTGCGGCACCAGGCAATCTTCGGCCAGGACCGGAGGCTCCAGCCGCCCGTCCTCGTGCTCCATCGTGAGCACCGCGCAGTTCGGCGGCACGTCCATGCCCTTCCAGTTCCCGGTGAGCCGCGCCGCGATCGATACCATCATCATCCCGTGGCACACCACCAGGATTTCCTTGTCCGGATACCCGGCCGCCAGCCGCTGGAGCGCCGCCACCGCGCGGTCCGCCGTCGCTACGCCGCTCTCGCCGTCCTTCGGCACCCACAACCACGGCGCGTGCTTGTCGTACGTGGGATCGGTCTCGATGAGGCGGAAGTAGAACTCGTAGGTCTGCCCCTTGAGGAAGCCGAAGTCGCATTCCTCGAGGCCACGAACCACTTCGACGTCCAGCCCGAGTTCGTCTCCGATGATCTCCGCCGTCTGCCGCGCGCGCGTCAACGGACTCGACACGAGCGCCGCCGGACGGAACCGCGCACCGATTCTTCCAGCGACTTCCGCCGCCTGCTGCCGCCCCAACTCCGTGAGCGGAGTGTCATCCTCCGCGAAAGTGCGCTGCCGGTTGGCAAGGCTCTCACCATGACGTACCAGGATCAATTTCCCCATAGCCTGATCTTCCATGGTATCCGCCCGCGCCCCGGCGCCGCACGCCCCGCGCGACCGACGGCCCGCATCCAACTGCCGCACAGGTACACTTCGTCCATCCCGCGCCCGCCGTGGTCGATGTCCCGGTAAAAGTCCCGGCCGTGCCCCCCCGATCCGCAGCCGGAAGCCCGCGCCGACGTACGGGCGATCGACCGGGAGGCTGCCATGCAGATTCTGTACTGCTTGGATCGCTACCTCGCCCACCGCACCGGCGACGCTTACCGCTGAATGGCGGTTAAGCGCACGGCCCTTCAGAATCAACAGGTTCCCATATAGCAACCTGAGGTATCCATATGGATACCTGAAACAGCGAAGTGCCTTGTTTTCTTAGATATCTATATAGCAACCCCAGGTATCTATACAGCACCCATTCTGGGGTGGCGTGTCACCCCTTCAGCCGATGCGAAGCATCGTCTTTTTCTTCGGGCTTTCGATGCGGCCTCGGTAACTCGCTGATTCGCCGTAGCGCCGTGTAACGGGTCACGATATTCCAGAACGCCAGATCACACCGGAGGCGGTGTTCAGGTCACGCTGTTTCCCCTTCTAAGGAAGAGGCTCCTAAGCGGCCCGGAGCGGTCAAGGGCGCGACCAACGGGAGCGGCGAAGCGAACCCTTGACGGCGAGGACCGCTTTGAGATGATCCAGAAGGGGGAGACAGCGCAAGACATTCTGGCCACAAGCGTGACGAAATCGGCCTCGATAGGCGCAATAGATCGTGACCCGTTACAGCGCCGATCAACGCGGCGGCCAGCGGCGCGGCTGCGCCGCTCTGCTCGCCCCGCGCCATGCTGCTGAAGCTGCTGTGGTTCCCATATGGGAACTGTGGCATACCCCTAGTGGGCAGGTCGCTTCGCAGTGCTCAGCACACGATCGACTTCCGCCTTTGGCTGCACCTTGATTGAGGCCCCGCCGCACTCCTTCGCGGCATCCGCTGCGAGTACGGCAAGGATGAGCCGTTTGCTGCCCGCACCCTTCGGTTTTGTGACCTCCACATCCACAGAGGCTGGAATCAGCGCCTCGGAACGCGCCGAAAGCACGTATTTACCCGGCTTCGCATCAGCCATTTCGAAATGGCCGTCCTTGCCAACCGTTACCGCTGCGATGACCGTCTGCGTGTTTCCGGAATCGAGTAGCCGGACTTCAGCTTTATCCAGGACCCGATATTGGCCCTGAAAACCAAACAGCAGGTAGCCTTCAATCCGTTCAACCCGGATCGGGTCCAGCACACATTGCGCTGGTGCATTCGCACCAAACGCCAGGACCAAGAACAGAAGAGTCAAGCGATGCTTACTCATTTGCCCTTCTCGAAGTTCTCAATCGCCTGCCTGATGCGCTTCGGGTTCGTGACCTTGTGCGGCCCCATTATGACGGGATCTGTTGATGTGAAACGGCCCTGGGCTGAACTGAAGTAGCGCGCCCCGAAGTAATCGAGGCCCGTTTCGGGCTGAGCCATCCCGTTCATAGGGGCACCGAACCTGTTCGCAAGCACGTCATACCTGAAGCTGAACATGGTGCTGCTTAAGTTCATGCAGAAACTCACTCTGGCCGACGTGGTATTGCGAATGAGTGATGGTGGTGCCATCTTCGCCGACTACAAGTACTTCTCGCAGGCCGCGTGGGTGGCTGGCTGCGGATCCCGGCCAGTGGATCGTACGTCGCTTCAAGCCGAGAAGTGAAGTCTGGACCAGCCCATTCGGTGTCGCAGTGATCTCGCCAGGTTCGGCGATGAGGCAACCAACGCCCAGAACAGCAACCAGAGCGGCGGCCACGTAGTCGAACGTCGTGGAAGCCTCTTGAGCCATTTTGTAGCTGACAAAAAGAAGGAACGGCCCGCCGAGCCGAAACAGAACACGCATGCCGATCCCGACCGGAAAACGTACCACTGAAGCGGTGCGCCTGGCGCGTTGGAAGACCGCTTCCAGCGCGACAAAGCGAACCAGGAGCAGTGCGAACCCGATTATCAACGAGGTCCCCAGCATAGCGGCCCTAGTGCTGCTCGTCTTCCTTTTTCTTCTTCTGTTGCTGTTGCGCTGCTCGGTTTGCTGCGTCCACGCCAGCACCGAGACCACCACTGGCAACCTTCTGCTGGGTACTCAATTGCGCCTGGCGCTGAGGCAGGCTAGGAGATGGCTTTGTGCCTGCCGCAACCTTGGCTTCGCCAACTGCAACGGCCCTGCCAGCGGTGGTGGCCTGCTTCACGATCGGGTTCACAACCGCAGCGCTGACACCCTGTACGCTCGCACCCACAGCAGCGTCTGTAATGATCTGGCCCGGCGTGCCAAGAGCAGCGTTGGGGTCACCTCCCGAGGCCACGGCGCGCTCGGTGATTCCACCAATTACGCCAGCCCCGGCGGCGGCACCAATACCCACGGCAGTTCCCGTCTCGAGGATGGTCTCGCCACCGAGAACTGTCACGAGCGCACCGGGGGCGGTTGCGAGGCCGAGGGTTCCACCAGCCACGGCACCGCCGAGTGCCGCTGCGCCAACCTGCTTCCAATTTACTGGCTGATCAGGATGATTCCATTCTTGGCTAATGTACGATGCTGCACCGCCACCCACACCGCCGATCAGGGCTCCCAGACACCAGGGACAATGCCCGTCTGGGTCGACGTACCGCAGGGGATTGTTCCTGACGTAGGCATATTTGTTCAGAGTTTGAGGGTCTGTGATATCTGCGTATGGCAACGGCCCCGGCTGCTCGATGTCCTGTCCCGAGAATGCGTCTACGATGCCGCCCTGCCATTCGTCCGGGCTCGTAAACCTCCCCTGCGCACTACTAAAGTACCTTGCGCCAAAGTAATCGAGGCCGGTTTCCACGTCGTACCGCCCTTCGATCATCCGTGCACCTCAGTCGCACCGGGCCGTCCGGTCAAGTGCCGGATCATACCCCTAGCCACTCCGGCCGCTGCCAACGTAACCGTATGCCGCATCCCGCGTCACTTCGCCGCGGGGGGCGCCGGCAGCATGTTGCGGATGGCCGCAATCCTCCACCCTCCGCCCGCGCGCACCATCACGAACGTGCTCCACATGTGGCGCGTACCGGTATCGCGCGCGAGTTCGTACCGCGCGTCCGCCACCGCCGCATCCGCCGTGATGTAGCGGATGCTCTCCACCGTCAGCACGCGATGTCCGCCCGCCTTGGTGCTCGCGATTGTGCCCTTCACCAGCGCATCGCGCCCGCGCCGCCACTCGCCGGTCGAGACCAGTTGATCGGCGTCTTCAGTGAACAGCGCCCCAACCGCCCGCGGATCGTCTTTGTCGCGCGCCGCCAGGTAGTTCTTGACCAGCGCGCGGATCGCTTCATCGTCGTGCCCAGGCGATGCCGAGAGCATCGCCAGCGGAACCAGCGGCGCCAATAACGCCATGAACAGGATCAGGATTCGCATACCTCACCTCGCGGAAAACTTCGTCCACCCGCGCGCCTTCATGTCGTGCAGGATGCCCTTCTCCCAGGCAAACTCGGGATGCTTCGCCAGATGCTCCGCCGCGTTGAAGTCGCGGCCGCAGGCGTGACCCAGCGCCGCCGTCATCGTCATCTTCTCCGCCATCGCGGCATCGGCGGCCTTGTTCTGCACCGCGCCCGCCGGACCGTAGGGCGGCTGCCAGCTCCCGCTGCCGCGCGGCGATGCATCGATGTGGCCGCACAAGGTCCGCTCGTCGTACTCCGTCTTTTTATCGTACGTGTCGTAGTGATCGCCCAGGAAACGCTGCGCCGCCGCGACATCGATCTTTCCCTTGTTCTCGGCCATCAATTGCAGCCAGCGCACGTGCCGCGCGTTGTTGCTCAGGCTGGGGTCGTCCAGGTTGAAGTCCGTCTCTTCTTTCGCGAGCTTCGGATCCACCGGGAAATTCGACCCCACGAAGAAGCCGTCCTTCGTGCGTTGCAGCGTCACATTCTTCAGCCCCAGTTCCAGGCTGGCCACTTCATTGTTCTTCCGATCCGCCACCAGCCAGTTGTTCGCGTAGCCGCCGTTGTTGCCGTCCTTCATGATGCGCGCGAAGTCGTCGATCGACGCCGCGTACTGCATCGCCTTGCGCGCCCGCGCGAACTCCGGCACGCCCGCGGGATCGAACCCGTGGAACCCGCCGATGGTCGTCTCCGTGATCATGATCCCGGCCGAGTTGATGCCGAAATCGTCGCCCGAATGGATGATCCCCGGTGCGCCGTCCATGATCATCCGGTTCCCCCTGGCGGGCACGATGTCGAAGATGATGTTCCACCGCTCGCCGGAGGAGTAGCTGGTCCAGTTGTTGTGCGCGATCACCACCCGCCCGTCCTTCGTGTAGCTGCCGGTGGCGACGAAGGCGCTGCAATGGTCCCCCGGACCCGCGGCGTTCGAAGCCGTCCCGCTCGCCTGGTCGTACCACTTGTCGTAGTAGGGCAGTTCGAGCCACGCGTTGAGCGCCACCACGTCCCACAGGTCGAGTTTCCCGCCGCGCGCCTTCTGGCCCTCCACAATGCCCGTGAGTTCCTCGCGGTACTCCTGCTCCACGTGCGGCCAGAGCACCTCCCGGGCCGCTTTGCGGAAGAAGTCCCAGTTGCGCTTTTCATCGTGCGTCATCTCGATGGAGATGGCGTTGAAGTTGTCCGCGATCTCGTTGGCCAGCAGGTACCCGTGCTGGTAACCGATTTCCGCCGGAGTCCCTTCCAGGTGCACCTGAATCCAGCCGCCGCGGTCGGCGTACCGCGCCGCCTTCTTCAGGCGCGGATCGGGCTCGCGCGAAACCAGCGCCGCCGCCACGAACAGCAGCATCGCAACCGCAAACAGACCAGTGCGTCTCATCGCCGTTATTATAGTAGAGACCCATGAGCGAAACGTCCTCGAAGAAACTTACCGCCCACGTCAAAGCCGCCGGTTGAGCGAGCAAACTGAGTCCAAAGTTATTGGACCGCGTCCTCGCCACCGTGCCCCGCTGGGCCGACGAAAACGTACTGGTGGGCTTCGACACCGCCGACGATGCCGGAGTCTACAGGATTTCGCCGGAGTGCGCCCTCGTGCAGACGTTGGACTTCTTCACACCGATTGTGGACGACCCGTACACGTTCGGCGCCATCGCCGCCGCCAACTCGCTCTCCGACGTATGGGCCATGGGCGGGCGCCCGATCTCCGCGCTCTCCATCCTCGCCTGGCCCGTCAAGGAAGACGAAGCCGACCTCGTCGCCATCCTCAAGGGCGGCGCCGACAAGATGCGCGAAGCCTCCTGCTCCATCCTCGGCGGCCACAGCGTCGCCGATGAGGAGATCAAGTTCGGCTACTCGGTCACTGGCACGGTTCACCCGGATCGCATCCTGGCCAACGCGGGCGCGCGCGCCGGGGATGTACTGATGTTCACCAAATCCATCGGGACCGGCGTCGTGTCTACCGCGCTCAAACGCGGCATCGCGCGCGAGGAAGACGTGGCCGCATCCATCGCCTCCATGCTCACGCTGAACCGCGCAGCCGGCGAAGAGATGCTGCGCGGCGAGGTCCACGGCTGCACGGACGTCACCGGCTTCGGCTTAATCGGTCACGCGCGCGAGATGGCGCTGGCCAGCGGCGTCACGCTCGAAATCGATAGCGCGCGCCTGAGCTTCCTGCCCGGCGCAATCGAGTACGCGCGCGCCGGCGCCATCCCCGGGGGACTCAACAACAATCGCGACTTCTCTTCCTGCGCCGTCGAGACCGCCGGTGCGATCGCCCCCGAAATCGAAGCCCTGCTTTACGACCCGCAAACCTCCGGCGGGTTGCTCTTCACTATGCCCGAACGCGACGCCGCAAGACTCGCGCTGGCCTTCCCCATCGGCCGCGTGATGGAGCGCGGCGCGCACGCAATCCGCATCCTATGACGCCTCTCGCAACCCACAACCCCATCATCATCGCGCTCGACGTGGAATCCGCCGCCGACGCCCGATCCCTCATCCACCGCATCGGGCCGCGCGTCAACTTTTATAAGGTCGGGTTGGAGCTCTACGCCGCCGCCGGCATGGACTTCGTTCGCGGGCTTCTCTCCGACGGCCACCGCATCTTCCTCGACCTTAAGTTCTACGACATCCCCGAGACCGTCTCGCGCGCCGTGGCCCGCGTCGCCGCCACAGGCGTCGATTTCCTCACGATTCACGCCGTCCCCTCGGTGATGCGCGCCGCCGCCGCGGCCCGGCGGGGCAGCAACCTGCGGCTCCTCGCAGTCACCGTGCTCACCAGCTTCGGCTCGGAGGACCTGGACGATCTCGGTTTTGAGGGCACCATCGCCGAACTGGTCGAGCGCCGTGCGCACAAGGCGATGGAACTCGGCATCGACGGCATCGTGGCCTCGCCGCTCGAGGCTGCCGCCGTGCGCAGCATTATCGGGCCCGATGCCGTGCTGGTCACTCCCGGGGTGCGCTCCGCCGGCGCCGATAAGGGCGATCAGAAGCGTGTCGCCACGCCCGCGCAGGCCATTCGCGACGGCGCCAGCTACCTCGTCATCGGCCGCCAGGTCACTCGCGCCGCTGATCCGGCCGCCGAAGTCGACCGCATCCTCTTCGAACTGGCCGAGGTCGGATAGCGGCGCAACCCGCCGGCATGCAAAGCCGGGCGATGCTCGGCGCCCGCGCTCACTCCGGCCACGGCGTCACCTTCAATTCCACGTCCGCCGGTTGTCCCGCCTCCACATGCACCGGCACCGCGACGGACCGCAGGCTGCGCACGAACGCCACATCGGTCAGCGCGGCCGTTTCCGCGCGGTCGAAGGCGAAGGCGTAGTAATCGCCCGGCCGCAGGCTGCCTACTTCGAAACGCCCGGCGTCGTCGCACTTCACCGTGCGGATGAACTGCCCGTCGAGCAGCGCCTCGTCCGCCGGCACGATCGCCGCGATGCTCCCGCCGCCCTTCTCCACCGTGCCACGCACGCGCCCGGCGTTCCCGCGATACACGACGCGGAAGGGGATCGAGCCGTCGGTCAGTTCCACCGGCTTCGCCATGACGTCGCGATCCCCCATCTTCACCGATTCCACGTAGTAGCCCGGTATATAGCCCACTGGAAGGATCACGTAGCGCCCGGGCTGCACCTTCGGGAAGCGGATCGAGCCGTCTTGCTCGTGGAAGGCCAGCACCTGGCGTCCTTCGCCGCCCTGCGGGATCAGGTACACGCCGGTCAGCCTCCGCTTGCCATCGGCGCCCGGCGGATCGGCACGGTCGATGAAGCCGGTCAGGACGAACGGAGCGTAGAGCCGCACCGCGACGCGCTCCACGTCGCTTTTGTCCACCGTCACCCGGGCATAACCCTCGCGCCCGGCGCCCGCCGCAGTGAGCCGCCAATCCCCCGCGCGCACCGCCGCGAACCGGAACGTCCCGTCCGGCGACGTGACCGCGCTTCCCTCGTCCGGTTGCCACTCGTCGTCCGCCCGCAGCTTCACCGAGACTCCGCCCAGCGGATGGCCTTCTTCGTCCAGCGCCGTGCCCTCCACCTTCCAGACCGGCACCCGCCGCACCCGGATCTCCAGGCCCGATACTTCCGCGCCCGGCCGCGCGGTCACGCGATCGGCCTGCGCGCGCGCGGTGAATCCGGGGAACCACGTGGGTGCGTCCGCGGTGCCGTCTTTCGCCTTCGGCGCGGGCCGCGCGGCGAGCGCGTACACGCCCGGCGCCACCCCGGTGAATTCGAATCGCCCGTCCTGCCCGCTCTTCACCGTGACAGGCCGTCCGCTGCGATACGGATACAACTCCACGGGCATCGCGTCCGCCGGCTGGCCTTCCGCATCCAGCACGCGCCCGCGAAGCACTGCCGCGCGCCACAACTCCGCGCTCACCCGCACCGCGGCCGCGCCCACGCGGACCACCATGCTGGTGCTCCCCAGGTAGCCATCGGCATCGAAGTGCGCGGTGTAGTCGCCGGCCGCGAGGCCGGTCACTTTGTAGGAGCCGGAATCGTCCGTGGTCGCGTTTCGTTCCTGGGTCTGCTGCACGCCGGTGCCGTTGATGCGCACACGCGCGTTCGCGATGGGAGCGTGCGATCCCGCATCCGCCACCTTGCCCTCGATGGTTCCCGCATCCTGCCCCCAGGCGGCGGACACGGCGGCCAGAACGGCGCACAGCGTCGCCGCCCTGCCGGCCCGCGCGGGTTTCAGATTCACGGCCACCGGCCTGATTGTATCAGCGCAGCCGGCCGGGCCCCGCCCCGCCGCCGCGTGCGATCATGGAGCTTCCATGTTCCCCGACGGCCCGAAATCCGCCTGGCTCGATGCCGCGCGCGAGGCGATGCGCATCGAATCCGAAGCCATCGCTCGCGCCGCCGAACGGCTCGGCGAGCCGCTGCTGCGCGCCGTGGAACTGATCCTCGGCCACCCGGGCAAAGTCGTGGTCACGGGCATCGGCAAGAGCGGACACATCGGCCGCAAGATCGTCGCGACGCTGTGCTCCACCGGCACGGCTTCCGTATTTTTGCACCCCGCCGAGGCCGCGCACGGCGACCTCGGCATCTATACACCCGGCGACCCCACCATCCTCATCTCGCGCAACGGCGCGTCCAGCGAGTTGCAGGCTCTGGTCCCCACACTGCGCCAGTTCCGCTCGCCGCTCATCGGCATCCTGGGCAGCACCGCTTCGCCGCTCGCGCAGCAGGTGGACGTGCTGCTGGACGCCACCGTGGAACGCGAGGCCGACCCCAACAATCTCGCACCCACCGCGAGCGCGGTCACCGCGCTGGCGCTCGGCCATGCGCTGGCCATCGCATTGATGGGCGCGCGCAACTTCACCCCCGAGGAGTTCGGCCGGTTCCACCCGGGCGGACAACTCGGGCGTAACCTCAAGCTCAATGTCAGCGACGCGATGCACGCGGGCGACGAGGTCGCTCTCGTCGCGCCGGAAACCTCGCTCAAGGAAGTGATCATCGCGATGACCCGCCGGCCCATGGGCGCCGCCTGCGTGGTCGCGCCCGATGGAACGCTCGCCGGGCTGATCACCGACGGCGATCTGCGCCGCACCCTCTCCGCGCACGACGACATACGCACCCTCACCGCAAGCCACGCGATGACCGCGAGGCCCATCACGGTCGGCCCCGGCGATACGCTCGGTCAGGCACTCGAACTCATGGAGCGCCGCCGCTCGCAGATCTCCGTGCTCCCGGTGATCGACGGCGCCGGCCGCGCTCTCGGCCTCCTCCGCATCCACGACATCTATCTCGGCACGAAGTAGTAATGTAGAGCGTATGCCGACCCCGCCGATCGACCGCCGCGCGTTCCTCACCGGCACCGCGGCCAGCGCCCTGGCGCAGAACGTGGCGCCGCAGCGGCCGAACATCCTGCACATCCAGACCGACCAGCAGCAGTGGGCCACCATCGCGGGACGCTCGCCCTGCCGCACGCCGAACCTCGACCGCCTCGCGAAGCAGGGGCTGCTGTTCGAGCGCAGCTACACACCCTCGGCGGTCTGCTGTCCGGCGCGCGCCATGCTGCTGAGCGGCGCCTTCCACTGGCACAACGGCGTCTACAATCAGGTGCATTCGCCGCCTTCGGTGCATCGCGATCTCAACCCGGACGTCGTGCTCTATTCGCAGCGCCTGCGCGACGCGGGCTATCGGCTCGGTTACACCGGCAAGTGGCACGCGAGCTACGTGCGATCTCCGCTCGATTTCGGCTATCACGAAGTCGCCGGGATCAACGGCTGCGATCCCGCCATCCTCAGAAACGTCGACCTCAACCCCGACCGCGTGCCGCGCAACGGCTCGCTGCGCACCATCCGCACCCGCATGATGCAGTGGCCGGGGTCGGAGCCCTTCGTCATGTGGGGCCATCGCGAAGGAGGCGTCGAGGCCACCCCCGAATGGCGCCTCGCCGAGCAGGCCATCCGCATGATGGGCCGGTTTGCAAAGGGCACGCAGCCGTGGCACCTGGAAGTCCAGTTCACGCAGCCGCACGATCCCTACATGCCGCTCAAGCAGTACCTGGACCGCTACGACCCTCGGGCGATTCCCGTCCCGGCCAGTTTCGCCGACACCTTCGCCGGCAAGCCCGGCTTCCACCGGCGCGAAAGCGAGACCTGGGGCGCGATCACCGAAGACGACGTTCGCAACAGCCGCGCGCACTACTACGCCTACATGGAGCAGGTGGACGAGCAGATCGGCCGCGTCCTGGACGCGCTCGAGAAAACCGGCCAGGCGGATCGCACGCTGGTCGCGTTCACCACCGATCACGGCGATTGCGCCGGCGCCCACCGCATGTGGATCAAGGGCTGGATTCCTTACGAAGAGTGCTACCGCGTCCCTCTGATCGTGCGCTGGCCGGGACACACCACCGCGGGATCCACCACTTCGCGCCTGGTCCAGACGCACGACCTGGCCCACACCTACGCCGCCGCCGCCGGCGCGAAGCCGATGCCGTTTGCCGACGGCGCCGCGCTGCAGCCGCTGTTCGCCGACCCGCGCGGCGCCGCGTGGCAGGACCACATCCTCTGCGCCTATTACGGCGGCGAGTACCTGTACACGCAACGCATCGCGATCACCGATCGCTTCAAGTACGTATTCAACGGCTTCGATTACGACGAACTCTACGACCTCGAACGCGATCCGGGCGAGATCCACAACGTGGTCGCCGATCCAGCCTACGCGCGCTACACCGGCGATATGCGGGCGAGGCTCTACGAACTGATGGCGCGCTACCACGATCCCTACGGCGACGCGCCGGAGCCTCCCGCGCACGCCGACCGCTATTGCGCCGCGCGGTACCTGCCGCGCGGGAAGCGGCTGGGCTAAACGAATGGCGCCGCCTCACTGGCAAGTGCGTCTGGCCGGAACATCCCAGCAGAAGCTGCCTCCGCCAGGGCCGTAATTCGTGATCGAGATTCGCCCGTACGTAAAGGCCACCGTTTCGGCCGCCTCCGAAGCCGGCCCGGCGTCTGCCAACTGATAGGAGCTCACCGTCACCTCACTTAGGACGATGGTCAACAGTCGGATCTTGTTGCTGTTGGACACCGTGAGGGTTAGGGTCGATAGGTGGGTTCCCGCCACGGAGCCGCCAAACAGGGCGGGGCTGCAGGAATCGAAGGCTTTCACCACCTGAAGTGGCGCCAGGTTGGCTGCACCGTAGGCTGCTCCGGCAGTCAACCGCGGGTTGCTGACGCTCTGCGATCCCACGGACCAGGAAACCACCGCGAACATGTTGGTTCCAGCGGCAGTCGAACAGTTCAAGGAAGACACTTGCACGACATTGGAATTGCCGGAAGTGGCGGATTGGCTGTAAGCGGGATTGGCAAGGAGCATCCCAGCGGCGATGCAGCACACCAGGATCGCTGCGCGGCGCACGGTATGGAAGGTTACGTTTGTCATGCTCCACCTCACCTCACGCGAGGCTTCGCCACTCGAGGCTCTCGTAGCGCGGCCTCGCCCGATGTGAGTCTACGCCATGCCGAAGCCGGGTTCAACGGTTAGTAACGATAAAAAGGTCTGAAACACTGTAATTTGGATGTACAATCGAGTCGGCTGAGAATCTCCAGACGAACCCTGGTTGAAGTGTCCTTTGGAAGAGGTTGAGCCGGTCCAAACCGCGGCCGCGTAACCTCGAGGTCCTGAAGCGGTCGCGGGGACCTTGAAAGGCGGACAATCATGGGAGCCTCCACCCTGACTAAACTCACGGCGGCGGAAGCGGCCGCCCTCATACAGAATGGCCATACCGTTGGGTTCAGCGGATTTACCTCCGCGGGTGCGGCCAAAGCCGTGCCACTCGCTCTCGCCGAACGTGCCAAGGCGGAACACCAGGCCGGACGCGAATTCCGCATCGGCGTCATGACCGGCGCCTCCACCGGACCTTCCCTGGATGGAGCGCTGGCGGCTGCCGATGCGATCAGCTTTCGTACTCCGTACCAAAGCGAACCCGCACTGCGTGCGCTCATCAACGACGGCAAAGTACAGTTCTTCGACATGCACCTCTCGGCCATGGCGCAAGAAATCCGCTGCGGCCATTTGGGCACCGTGCACTGCGCGGTCGTCGAAGCCTGCGACATCACTGACGGCGGCGGCATCGTCCTGACCGACTCGGTGGGCGCCAGCCCGACCTTCTGCCGAATGGCCGAGAAGGTCATCGTGGAACTCAACCGGCGCCACCCTCCCACGCTTTTCGGGATGCACGACATCTACGAACCCGCCGACCCGCCCTACCGCCGGGAGATCCCGGTCTATTCCGTCTCGGACCGGATCGGTTCCCCTCTCATCAGCGTCAGCCCGTCGAAAATCGCTGGCGTCGTGGAAGTGGAGATGTACGACGACCCGGTGGAATTCACTCCTTCGACTCCGGTCACCGAGCAGATCGGCATGAACGTGGCCGAATTCCTGGCGCGGGAAGTCGATCGGGGCCGCATACCCAAACGCTTTCTCCCCCTGCAGGCGGGCGTCGGCAACGTCTCCAACTCCGTGATGGCGGCGATCGGCCGGCATGACGATATACGGCCCTTCCAGATGTACACCGAGGTACTGCAGGACTCCGTATTGCAGCTCATCATGCAGGGCCGCATCACCTTCGCCTCCGCCTGCGCACTCACATTGAGCCGGCGGATGCAGGACGTGCTCTACGGCAATCCGGACTTCTTCCGGCCGCGCATCGTGCTGCGGCCCCAGGAGATCACCAACAGCGCCGAAATCGTGCGGCGGCTGGGCATCATCTCCATCAATACCGCGCTCGAAGCGGACTTCTTCGGCAACGTAAATTCCACGCACGTCATGGGACGGAACATGATGAACGGCATCGGCGGTTCGGGCGACTTCACCCGCAACGCGTTCCTGTCGATTTTCGTCTGCCCTTCCACGGCCAAGAAGGGCGTGATCAGCAGCATCGTCCCGCTGGTGAGCCACCAGGACCACAGCGAGCATTCGGTGCAGATCATCGCCACCGAACAGGGCGTGGCCGACCTGCGCGGCCTGTCACCGGCCGAACGCGCCCGCCGCATCATCGACACCTGCGCCCACCCGGACTACCGCGACGACCTGCGTGCGCAGTTGGAGAGCATGAAAGGCGGCCACGAGCCGTTGTCGCTGGAGTCCGCGTTCGCGTTCCACCACCGGTTCCGCGAGACCGGCACGATGCGCGCCAACGCGCGTCTCCACGCGCTGACGGCGTAACAGGGACCAGGCACCACGCGGTAATGGAGGACGCCATGAGTTCCTCTTCAAGTAAGTTCGCACCGGAAATCTGGGACAGCGAGCATTGGCTGTCTCCCACCGCACTGCTCGCGGAGCTCGATGTTTGCCCCGGGATGACCGTCGGCGAGATCGCGGCCGGGATAGCGTTTTACACGCTCCCGATCGGCCGCCGCGTCTGGCCCGCCGGCAGGGTGTTCGCCGTGGAGTGGAGGCCATGGCGGATCGATCACCTTCGGACCCGGCTGAGTGGCTCCGGCGCTCCGGATAACGTCGGCCTGGTTATGGGGCGGCCCGCGGACACGCATCTCGCGGGAGCGTGCTGCGATCTCGTCATATTCGCCGATATCTGGCACGAACTCGACAACCGCGACGCGGCGCTCGACGAAGCACGCCGCATTCTGCGTCCCGAGGGCCGCCTCGCGATTCTCAATTGGCGTCCGGATGCGCTCTGTCCCCCGGGACCGCCGCTTGAGCATCGCGCGTCCATGCGCGCCACCCTTTGTGCGGTGGAGATGAAATCCTGGACCCTGGTCAAGGCCGACCTGACCGGTCACGATGGATACCTGCTCGTCGTCGAGACGGCGGACGAGAGCGTGCAGTCCTGAACGCGGGGGGCGAACCGGCGATACAATCCGCGTATGCCAAGTCCCCTTGCCGCCATCACCGGCGCCTCCTCCGGAATTGGAGCGGAGTTCGCCCGCCAGTTGGCGGCCGCCGGCCACGACCTGCTGCTCATCGCCCGCAGGCGCCCGAGGCTGGAAGAATTGGCCGCCGAACTCGCGCGCGCCCACGGCGTGCAGGCCGGGGTGCTGGAGGCCGATCTGAGCCTGACGGAGGACATCGACCGCGTGGCCGACCGTTTGGCTGCGGAGCCGCGGCTCACTCTGCTGGTGAATAATGCCGGCTTCGGCACCAAGGGCCGGCTCTGGCAGACCGCCGTCGAAGACCAGGCGCGGATGCATCGCGTGCACATGGACGCCACCATGCGGCTGACGCACGCCGCTCTGCGCGGGATGGTGGAACGCAACCGGGGGGGCGTGATCAACGTATCCTCCGTCGCGGGGTTCGCGCGCAGCCAGTCCAACGTAAGCTACTGCGCCACCAAGGCGTGGATCAACGCCTTCACCGAAGGCGTGCACCTGGAACTGCGCGGGGCGGGATCGCAGGTACGGGTCCAGGCGCTGTGTCCCGGATTCACCTATAGCGAGTTCCACGACGTAATGGGGATGGACCGCAACGTCATCCCGAAATGGCTGTGGCGCAGCGCGGAGTACGTGGTGCGCGATTCGCTCGGCGGTCTGCGCGCCGGCAAGTTGTTTGTGGTGCCGGGCTGGCCATACAAACTACTTGTGGCGGTGCTGACCAAACTGCCCATCGGGCTACGGGTACGGCTGGAGGGCGCCTCCCCGCATACCCGGGGCCGGCTGGAACCCTGAGAGGTGCACCTTCGCTATTTCACTGGTCTCGCCCTTTTTGTGACTTCGTACAGCGCATCCAGTTTCTCCGTGATTTCAGGCGAGAGCCGGTCCAGGGGAGCGAAGCGAACCAGCGTGTGATAGTCGGTTTTCTGCATCAAGTTACTGAGGCCCAACTTGTCGAAGTAATTCTGGAATACCGGTGCAAAGCAATCGTCGCTGGCCTTTGCATCTTCCGCGAAGGGATCGGATTGCCGCAGGGTTTTCCTGGCTGCCGCCACCTCCCGGATAGCCTCCTGCATCTTGAGTTTTCGCCCGTCCCGTTCGGCGGATTCAAAAAGCGGGCCTTCATCCCCCCCAACGTTTGAAGCGTATTCCATGAGCGTCTCGGGAAAGCAGAAGTAGTTTTCGACTTCCCGGCGGCGCCACTTCATCTCCACCAGTTGCCCGTCCTGGCGCAGTTCTCTGGCGTCCGAATCGAAAAGCGCGAATCCGGCCAGGTCGGGCTTGGCTTCGCGCAAGGCAAAGAAGTGGTCCCGGGCCTTCGGCGGAATGTTGCCGGTGTAGTGAACGAAGGGCCGTTCCAATACCTGTCTGGCCGGGTGGCCCAGCAATTCCGCAAAGGCGCGCAGAATCGCCAGGTCGGTCGACCCCTCCAGATAGAGCACCCAGCCGGTCTGCTCAGCTTGATAGTACTGGTCGAATCCGATCGCCTTCAACGACTTCAGAACCTGGCTGCCGCGGTCGTCGATGCGGTGCGGCTTGCCTACGAACGCGACCACGACGTCGCGGTCCGCGGCCTCCTCCAGAATCACCTCGGAGTGACTCGCCGCGATGACCTGACAGCCGAGCCGGTCCGCCGTATCGGTGAGGATCTGGTAGATCTGCCGCTGCCTCAGGATTTCCAAATGGGCATCCGGCTCATCCAGGAGCAGGACAGTTCCGGGATGAGTGTAAAGGTGAGCCAGAAGAAGCAGCGTCTGTTGCAGTCCCCTGCCCGAGGAAGCGAGGTCCAGTTCAATGCCGCCGCTTTCCACGTAGGACATCGTAATCTGACCCCGCTCGGCAATATATCTGGGAGGATTCAGTTCGACGCCGAAGAGATTCTGAATCTGCCGGGTGAGTTCCTCCCAGGAACCGGGCTTCTCGCTCGCGGAGAGTTGGTAGCACAGGTTGCGCAGGACTTCGGCCGTGCGCCCTTCGCCAATGCGCACATCCACGGCGCCACCGTCGAGCCGGTCCTCCGTCGCAGCCAGTCCCGACATTGGCGGCAGGAAGGCAATCCTCACAGGAGTCGCAGCGGCAGGCACCGGCACTCGCGCGGCATCTCGCACCTCGGAGGTCCTGAGAGGGCGGCAGTAGATGGACTCCTCGTTCGCATAATCGAACTCAAAGCCGCACTCCCAATTTTTGTCGCCCGTCACCCCGGATACCAGGATGTCGATTCGGATGTTCCTGGTATCTGGCTTGCCATTCCGACCTTTTTGAACGGAGCGGATGTGGAGGTCCCGCCACAAGAGGTTGGCATCCGGCACGGGAACCGCGATGAGATCGCGCCGGTTGATGGTAATCCCGGGACGCTTTTCCGGAACCTCCCGGGCGGACCGCTTCTCCAGCCATTTTCGAAGCCCGATCTCCCAGAGCGCCAAAGCCTGCAAGGCCGTGGTCTTTCCCGAATTATTGGGGCCGACAAAGACAACGGTCTTGCCAAGTTCGATCTCAACGTCGTCCAGGCTCTTGAAATTCTTAACTCGTAGGCTGGTGAGCATCTGCTGGGAACGATGTTAACCCACCACTCCTGTCGATGCACGGGCGCAGTCGTGCACGCCTCCAAACCGTCGCGAACGGGCCGCGCCTTCCGCACCTCGCTTCGCCTTTTATTCGGCCTAATTCCCGTACCCGCTCCCATCCGACTAAATCTCTGGTAAAATAAGACTTAACTCCCCCGAAGAGTCTGAAGAGGAACCACCTTGGCAGATCAGGACAACCCGCAAACTCCTCCTACGCCCGAGCAGCCCAGCCTGCCCGGAACGGGCGGCGGCGGCGACAACCGCAACCTCGTTCCCGTCAACATCGAAGACGAAATGCGCCGTTCCTATCTCGATTACGCCATGAGCGTAATCGTGGGTCGCGCGCTGCCCGATATCCGCGACGGGCTCAAGCCGGTCCATCGCCGGATCCTCTTCGG
>JAFDVU010000210.1 GCA_018268835.1 Acidobacteriota bacterium
GCTGATCTTGACCGGCGGCCGTTCCCAGCGCTGCGTCAGATGGCGAGACGGGCGTGTTACGTCAATTGAGATGCAGCGTGACCACAAGCCCGACCAAGCTGACGCCCGGCGTGTCGCTAGCCGGGTTAATGTGGCCGGCTGGAACACCTCTCAAGATCGGGCCGCAAGTGTTCGCAAAGCGAACGCGGCGATTCGATCCGTCGCCAAAGTGTGAGACTTGTCCCTGGTGCGTCTCCTTTCGGCGGCTGCGTCAGGGCCAGTGCGAAATTTTGGTAGACAGCGAACGAATCGGTCCGCGGGTCAACGACTGTTGAAGCCGAAGGTACCCTTGCGCCGATCGCCGCGGCGAGCAGTTGCTCGGGTGTTGGCACCTCCAGATCGCGGAGTATTGGAAGGAACCCAGCGGCATTCACCGGAGTGCCCTGCCCACCTGCAATGGAAATCGTCAACCCCGCCAGATAAGCGGCTCCGTGAGGCCGAATTCCGGAATAGACCGCAATCGAGACGCCATTGGCGGGATGAAACGTCCGCGACTCGAAGCCGCCCTCCTCAGTTCGGCGCAAGGAAGGCTCACTGGTGTTCCTTTCAAGGTAACGGCTGACAGATTCCAGACTCGGCAAGTGTGGAAGATTTGCGGCCTCGAGAAAATCCAGTGGGTCACGAATGTATGCCGGTGAAGAGAACAGCAAATATGGTGTCTCGGTCTGGTCGGACCGGTACTCCAGAACTCCACCCTCGATTACCCACCCGTTGTCGCCGGTCGCACTCTTGCCGTCAGGCGGCCCGAGCGTCCTTTCGAGTAAACCTGTTCGCAACGGCCGGGGAGGGCTCCAGACAAGCCTCAAATCGAATCGATCGGGCGGATCTTGAAGTACGTTGGACGACACCAATCCGATGATCTTGTTTCCCCGACTCCAGTTTGCGGATTTTCTGTACACGCGGGCGCTCACCCGTCTTGGCGGGTGCTCCGTAAGGTGTAAATCCATGCGAAGCCTATCGAAGGCCGATGAGCCTTCCGACTTTGCGACACCGTTGCGGATGTCGTGAACGAAGCGAAAGGACGCACGTTCCGGTGTGTGTAGGGCACAGCCGGTGCAGAGCACCGCGAGAGCGACGCACAGCGTACCCAGACGGAGTCGTTGTTTCCGAGCCACTTCGGTCCCCTGATAAGTTCAATTACCGATCGGCACACGGTTGGCGTGGTCCACAACGATCACTTCCATCGGACCTTTCCTAGCCTCCAACCTGAGCCCGAGTTGCTCCCTCACGGCGGCGAACAAGGAAGGCACGTCACCCCTGTCCGCAATGTCTGGAGACGGGCCCGCATTCGCGGTATCGGGCGCCCACTGCAAGTCCACATCGTACTGTCCCTTTAGGCTCGTCATATCGACAATCGGCTGCCCGGTGAAACGCGTCAATATGACGGCCAGCGCTTGCCCGGAGACGTGCCGGTAAACGATTCGACCCGGACGAACAATTTCGGCACCCGCCGGAGCGTCCGCGTTCGTTTCGTGCATCTTCACCCCGTTTTGATCAACGACCAGGCCGAGATAGCGAAGGTCCCTGGTTTCGCGCCGCAAGGCGAGTTGGAACCGCTCCTTCAAGAGTCTCAGCGCCATCTGCCGAAGTGTGTCTCTTGTAGTGTCAGGTGGTGCTTGCGCCACAATGTTGAACAAGATGTGGTGGTCCTTGATCCAGTCTGGCCCAACGATTTGATCGTCGGTGTAAATCTTGAACGCAAATCGGAGGCACTCGCTTAATGTCACGTTAGTCAGCGTCAGCCGCCCGTGTGACGAGTTGCCGAGATCCACCGTGATTCGCCCCGATGGCGGCGGTGCTGGTTTGAGCGACGCAACGTCGAAGGCCGCATTTTCGGCTCCAGGATTCGACGGTTGCCCCCGCAAGACCGTTGCGGGAATGAGCATGGCCATAGCGGCCATGCTTGCGGCACTCATATGGTTCTTGAATCCCGCAGATTTGCCGCTACGCTTGGCCAGGCAGCACATGCTAAAAACCTAGCACTCCCCGCTGTGGCTGTCAATCAGAAAGGTTTCGATCCCGTAGGATGGGATGGCCCAGATCCATAGCCGCCTGGCACTTGGCTGTATTGTCCCCGTCCCGCGGATTGACAGCCGCCGGTCCGCGACTGGAGGGTCAGAAGAAACCGCCGCGCGCACGACGGCGAGGTGGAGGATACACCGATCCCGTGAGCCCCCACCAGAGGCGAAAGCGCCTGTTACAGCCCGGACGGGGATCTTCAACGGCGGCCGGGTCCCCAACCGCTTACGCCGTGGACTCCTCGCTCAAGGCCATCGGGCCAAGACATCGAACACCAACTGGAGTGCGAGGGTCGCCCGGCCGCTGACGCCCCCAGTGGCCGAGAGTCCCTCCGCGTCCGGCGTAGGTGCCCGAACCCGGCCGAAAACTGGGGCTAAGCGGATGGAGTTCGCGCGCGGCGGATCCGCGCAAAAGCCGTAATCGCGATCAGCCCCAATCCCAGACAAAGGAACGGGGCGGGCTCCGGCGTCGCTTGAACCAGAGTGATCGTGACAAATCCGTCATGGGCCGCGTTGCCGTTCGATGATGTGATCAGACCGGTAATGCCTGGATCCCAATAGGATCCACCGCCCCCGCCGGGTTCACCGCCCACGATGCCTCCGCTACCACCGCTATATCCGCCTCCACCCCCGCCCAAGCCGACAACGGAGCACACATCGGGCGTAAGAAAAGCGCAAATATCGATACTGCCGCCGCCGCCCCCGTACCCGCCGTTTCCAGCATCGCCGGCACCCGGCCCTAGCCCCTTGCCGCCGGTCAGCGCGGCAAACGCTCCTCCGCCGCCTGCGCAAGCCAATCCACCGCTGCCCGGTCCCAGGTATCCTCCTCCGCCACCGCCGGGACAGACCGTCGGCCCGCCGCCGTAACCCGAGCTGCCTCCATACGCTCCCCCGCCGGACGTCTGCGTTCGAGCGTCACCGCCGACGAACCCCGTTGGCGGGAGCGAGCCTGCTCCTCCTCCGCCACCCGCCGCCAGCAGAAGCGTGCCGGTGGAGGTCTGTACGAACGTGCCTCCCCCACCTCCGCCCGCGACGTTACCCGAGCCGCCAATCCCGCCGATGTACAGATCCAGGACGCCGCCGCCGGCCAGCACGAAATTCCCGCCGATTTCAGCACCGCTTCCACCCGCGGCGGCGAAAAAAACCGCGCCTCCGGATGCTCCATAGGCGATGATCTGGTAGATCCCAGTGGTCGGGATGGTGTACTGAGACAGGCCGCCACTGTAGAAGATCGTCGAAGCTGGCAGCGACCCCGCCAGGACCAGCGCACCGGTCAGATGGATCAGCTTCAATGAGTACCCCCCTGAGTAAATTATCCGGGATTTCCGTTTTGGCTCCCGGCGTGCGGTGAGTCTATCACAGGTCGCCAACCGTAGATCCTCCAACGCCTGGCAGAGCAGGCCGGATGACAACGCGGCTCTACGGTGTCACCCTACTTCCCGAACCAATACAGCAGAATCCCGTACCCCACGCCCGCCGGATCCGCCACTCGCGCCACCTGAAATGCCATGAACCGCCCATCCGTCGCTACCACCGGATTCGACGCCTTCCACCCCTCGTAATCGTTGAAATGCGTCAGCCGCGTGAAGTCCTTCCCCGTGCCGTCCAGCCGCAGTTTCCAGATGTCGATGTTCCCCGACCCGTGCTTCCCGCCCAGGTCCGCCACCTGCCGGTCGCCTTCCACACACGTGTATTTCCCGTCCGGAAAGATGCCCTCGCACTCGTTGTACGTCCCCGGCGCCTTCGAGAAATTCGTCACCGCCCGCGTCGCCAGATCGATCCCCATCACACTCGCCAGCCCTTGCGGCTCGTAACACGTAAACGTCATCTTGCGGTCGTCGTCGTAGAAATCCTGCGCTTCCAGCGTGCAATTGCGATCCCTGCTCTCATACACCATGGTCTTGTTGACCAGCTTCGCCTGCCCTCCCGAAAGGTCCACATCCGCGACGAACAACTGCGACGCGCCCTCCGGCAAATCGGGATTCTGTGCGTGCACCTGCGAAAACGAAATCTTCAGGCTCTTCTTCGAAATCGCCGCGCCTTCGCTCATCTTCTGACCCAGCCGCACCGGCTTCGCTCCGCGCTGCCTGCCCAGGAACCACAGTTCGTTATCCCGCGACCGGCTCACCCGTATGTCCTCGAAACGCTCCGGACCGATCAGGATGTAATCGCCCGTCGCCAGGTGCATCACCCGCAGGAACGCCGCCGCCGGCACGTTGCACGTCAGGCAGCGGATCTCGCGTTTGGCCAGATCGATCGCCATCGCGTCGCCGAAGCTCTTCGCCATGAACGCCACTTCGCGATTGTCCGGCGAAATATCGGCCCGCTCCCCGAAGTGAGTCAGCACCTCGATCTGTGGCGGCAGGTGGTCCAGCGGACTGCCCGGCTTGCGCTGCGCCGCGAGCGCGCCCGCCAGCAGCATACATACGGCAACGGTTCTCATGCGAAGCATCCTATCAGGATTCCGCGCGCGTCACTCCATCCCGGTCGGCTCGATGTGCACCAGCACGTCCGCCACCGACGCGCGCGTCTCCCGTATGTGCCGCCGCACCTCCGTGGCGATGCAGTGCGATTCCGCAACCGTCATCTGCGGGTCCACCTCCACGTGGATCTCCACGTGGTGGCGCAATCCGGTCTTGCGCGCGAACAGCTTCTCTACGCCCGCCACTCCCTCCACCTCCAGCGCCGCCTGCCGGATCGAATCGATCACCGCCGCCTCCGGCATGGTGTCGATCAGGTCCATCGCCGAATCGCGCGCCACGCGCAACCCCGTATAGACCACGAACATCCCCACCGCGAAGCCGCCGTAGTGGTCGGCCGCGAGAAAGCGCGCCGGATCGTTCAGCGTCAGCACCAGCGCCGCCAGCGCGGCCACCGCCGAGAGAATGTCCACCGCGTCGTTCCACGCGTCTGCCGTCAGCGCCGCGCTGCCGATACGCCGTCCCACCCGGAACTTCACCGCGGACATCACGCCGCGCACCCCGATCGCGATCACCAGCGGTACCACGGCGTACGCGCCCGGCGGCGGGTGAATCTCGTTCACGCGTTGCAGCGACCGGTAGCAGATGCCCACCCCACCCAGCCCCAGGATGGCGCCCACCGTGAGCCCGGCCAGGATCTCGATCCGCCCGTGCCCGTAAGGGTGATTCTCGTCGGCCGGACGCGCCGCCAGCGTGAGCCCGATCAGCACGAACGTGGAGGCCACCACGTCCCCCAGGAATTCCACGCCCGCCGCGAAGACCGAAGTCGACCCCGCCACCAGCCCCACCGATACGTTCAGCGCCGCCAGCACGCAACTGGCAGCGATGCTGATGCCGGCGACGCGGCGGCCCAGCAGGGAATCGGCGGCGGCATCGGGAGGAGCGGGAGAGAGCGGCATGAACGATGCGTGCGGCCTCCGCCGCTAAGTCCCATCCTAACCGATGCCGGATCGCGCTACAGTAACCGAAGCGTGAAACTCGACCGGATCGTCCCGCTGCTCACCCTGATCGCGCCCGCGCTGTCGCCCGCGCAAAGCGTGACCGTCGCCCCCTTCGCCGAGGAAGTGCGCACGGTCTTCACTGCCGCCGCCGGCCTGCCCGCCGCCGACGTACTTTCCATCGCGCTGGATCCATCCGGCAACCCCTGGGTCGCTACCTCGGCCGGACTCGCGCGCCGCAACGGCACCTTATGGACTCGCGAAGCCGCCGCCTCCGCGCTCGTCGCCGCCTCCGCGCACGATGTCTTCTTCGCCGCGCAGGGCGCGCTCTGGCGCGTCGCACCCGGATCCCCGCGCCGCATCGCCGCGCTGCCCGCCGGCGCGCGCCACATCGCCGCCGGCGCCACCGTACTCGTCTCCGCCGCCGGCGGACTCTACCGCCTCTCGGAGACGCGCTTCGTGCGCGAACCCGGCCTCCCCGCCGCCGAAGTCCGCCAGTCCGCCCTCGCTCCCGGCGGCCGCATCGCCGCCGCCTCCGCCGCCGGCCTCTATCTGAAGGAACCCGGCGGACCCTGGCAGCGCCTCTTCCCGCGCGCCGCCAATCGCAGTTGGGCGCCCGACGATGTGCGCGGCGTCGCCTTCGATTCCCGCGGACGCCTCTGGTTCGCTTCGCCCCAGGGCGCCGGCTGCCTCGACGGCTCTACCTGGACCCTCTACACCGGCCCCGACGGTCTCCCCTACGACGACTTCACCACCGTCGCCGCCGGCGAAAACGGCGTCGTCTGGTTCGGCACCCGCATCGGCGCCATCCGCTTCGATGGCACCACGTGGGAATATCGCCAGGGACCCCGCTGGCTCCCCGCCGACGACGTGCGCTCCATCGCCGTCGCCCCGTCCGGCGATGCCTGGATCGCTACCGCCGGAGGCGTCTCCCTCATCGCCCGCCGTACCACCACCCTCGCCGAAAAGGCCCGCTTCTTCGAAGCCGAAATCGATCGCCGCCACCGCCGCACGCCCTACGGCTACGTGCTCGAGGTCCGCCTCGCCCGCGCCGGCGACCCCGCCGAGTTCACGCGGCACGATAGCGACAACGATGGCCTCTGGACCGCCATGTACGGCGCCGGCGAATGCTTCGCCGCGGCCGCCACCCACAGCGAGGACGCCTACCGCCGCGCCGCCGCCGCCTTCGACGCCCTCCGCTTCCTCGGTGCTGTCACCCAGGGCGGCGCTCATCCCGCGCCCCCCGGTTTCGTCGCGCGCACCATCCTGCCCGCTTCCGGCCCCGACCCCAACCTCGCCGACAGCCCCGCCCGCGACGCCCGCATGCGCGAAACCCGCGATCGCCTCTGGAAGACCATCACCCCCCGCTGGCCGCTCAGCGCCGACGGCAAGTGGTACTGGAAGAGCGACACCAGTTCCGACGAACTCGACGGCCACTACTTCTTCTACGGCCTCTACTACGATCTCGCCGCCCGCACCGATCCCGAAAAGCAAGCCGTCCGCGAACAGGTCGCCGCCCTCACCAGCCACCTGATCGATCACGGCTTCCGCCTCGTCGATCACGACGGCAAACCCACCCGCTGGGGCATCTTCGATCCGCAAAATCTCAATCACAACCCCGATTTCCACGATGAGCGCGGCATCAATTCGCTCAGCATCCTCGCCTACCTCAAAGTCGCCGCCCACATCACCGGCGACGCGAAGTACGAGCGTGCCTACCGCGAATTGATCGATCGCCACGCCTACGAAGAGAACGTCCTCATCCCCAAATCCAGCGGCGGACCCGGCGCCGGAAACCAGTCCGACGACGAAATGATCTTCATGAACTTCTACAGCCTCTTGCGCTACGAACGCGATCCCGAGTTGCGCCGCAAGTATCTGCTGGCCTTCTACGATCGCTGGCGCATGGAAGAGCCCGAGTTGAATCCCCTGTTCAACTTCCTCTACGCCGCCATCGCCACCGGAGAGACCTACGCCGACGCCTTCGACCGCATCGACCTTACCCCCGCCGGCACGTGGCTTGCCGACTCCATCGATACCCTTCGCCGCTTCCCCACCGACCGCATCGAGTGGAGCTACTCCAACAGCCGTCGCAAGGACATCCTGCCGCTCCCCGCCTGGGCGCGCGAGTCCTCCGGCGAACCGCTCGGCTATCGCGTGAATGGCAAGGTGCTGCCCATCGACGAGCGCTACGTCGGCCACTGGAACACCGATCCCTGGCGTCTCGATCAGGATTCCGGCGGCCGTACCCTCGGCGACGGCGCCGCGTTTTTGCTCCCCTACTACCTCGGGCTGTACACGCGCTACGTCCGCGATTAACCGCGCCCTTTACAGCCCGCGCAGGCTGAACCCGCCGTCCACGTTCAGCACCGTGCCGGTGGAGTAGTCCAGCAGTCCGTCCGCCACCGCCCGAATCGCGCGCGCGATGTCCACGCCCTCGCCCATGCGCCGCTGCGGCAGCAGGCCCGCGGCGATCTTCGCCTCGTACACCTGCTCCACCTTGGCGATCATGTCCGTGCGGATGATCCCCGGGCGAATCTCGAACACCGGGATGCCCAGTTCGGCCAGGCGCAGCGCGTACAGTGCCACCGCCATGCTGAGCCCCGCCTTGGACACGCAATACTCCCCGCGATTCACGCTCGCCGTGTACGCCGAAATCGACGTGACGAACACGATCCGCCCCGACCTCTGCTCCGCCATCCACCGCGCGGCGCCCTGCGTCAGGAAGTACGGCCCCTTCAGGTTGGTCGAGATCAGCTCGTCAAAGCTTTCTTCGGTGGCTTCCAGCAGGTCGCGCCGTTCGCGCGGCGCCATCCCGGCGTTGTTCACCAGCAGATCCAGTTTCTCGAAACGCTCGCGCGCGAACCCGAGCAGCGCCTCGCGGTCCGCGCCGCTGGCGATATCGCACTGGAAAATGTCGCAGCCCGTTTCCTCGCGCAGCGAGTCCGCGGCGTCCTTGCGCCCGCGATACGTCGCGATCACATGGTGGGTCCTGGCCAGTTCGGTGGCGACGGCGCGCCCGATTCCTCGGCTCGCGCCCGTGACAATCGCGGTCGGTTTACTCACAGGCGAACCGGGTTATCCAGCACAAACGTCAGCCGCGTCTCCGAAGGAATGCGGATGCGCTGCCCGGAGGTCAGGACCTCCGCGCCCGCTCCCGCCGCCGCGCCCGCTCCCGCGCCGATCGCCGCTCCCGTGCCGCCGCCCGCGATCGCGCCGATGATCGCGCCTACCGCCGCCGTGCCGCCCGCGACTTTCGCCGTCCGCGCCCCGCGCGACGAGCTTTGCTGCGATACCGTCTGCGTGTTGACGTCCACCATCTGTCCGTTCACCCGCACCGATTGCAGCGAGAGCGCCAGTTCCGCGCGTCCCGTCAGCTTACCCGACTGCTTGGCGTCCACCAGCTTCACCGTCACATCCGCGCCGCGCGGAATCACCGTGTCGCCGTTGAGCATCACCGGCTGATCCAGGCTCGCCGCGAACGATTGGCCCACCCGCGCCGTCTCCGAATCCACTCCGTCGATCATGCGGATCACCAGGTTCGTGCCCGCCGGCAGCGTCACGCCGCTCGCCGCCATCGGCGCCGGCGGCGGAGGCGGCGGCGGCGCGTCCTGCGGCCGCATCACGTTGTCCTCGCGCATCCGCGGCGCCGGAGGCGGAGCCGGTGCGGCAACCGGCGCCGGCGCGCTCGCCATGCTCGATCCGCCGAATTCGATCCGCTGAATATCCGTCACGTCCAGCGTCTGCACGTTGTCTCCCGCGGCAATCCGCACCTGCCGCGCGCTGCCGCCGAGGTACGTACCGTTGATCACGGTTCCGTTTTTCAAGGTGATGGTGTCCGCGAACCCGAGGGTCGCGAGGCTGAGTACGAGTCCGGCATATATCAAGCGCATAGTATTCTCCATCCGGGGCCCAAGCTATATTTTACGACGCGCCAAACCACCAGCAGGTTTAACGCCACCGTGAAAAAAGTAGCGCAGGCCTCCCGGCCTGCCTTTGGATCGAATCGAAACCCCTCCTCGCGTCAGCGCACGAACCTCTCGCCCGGCGTATTCCCGGCCTGTCGGCCCTGCGGACCAAACGCCGGCCGATCGGCGCCCAGTTCCGCGTCAAAATGTCCTAGCTCGCCCGCAGTTCCCGGACAAGGTGCCGCCCCCGCTCCAGCGCGCGCTCGTACAGCGCCTTGCGTTCGTCCCGGTTGAACCGCTCGCCCAGCACGTGCAGGCGCTCCAGTCCCTTGCCCGTCAGATACGTCCCGGCGTACGCCACCGCACCCTTCGGGATCAGCCCGCCGCCCAGCGGGATGTGCCCGACCAGTTCGCGCGCCAGCGCCCGCCAGCCCAGCGCTCCGCCCGCGATTCCCAGCATCTCGAACTTCTGCTGCACCAGTCCCACCGGCTTGCCGCACGCGCCCGCGATCTCAAATGCCATCCGCATTTGGTTCACCGTCAGGAACGTGGTGTCGCTGGCGAATTCGCCGAACGCCCACGGCAGCTCGATCAGGTTCGGCACCACGTTGGGCAGCGCCGTCGTCACCGCGAACAGCGCGTTTTCCCGCGAAACTTCGTGTACCAGCCGCTCCAACACCGCCCCGCGAAACGCCGGGAACTGCCGCGCCAGCCCCAACGCCAGGTCGTCCTTCTCGCGCAGGATCTCCGCCACCGTGTCTTCCGCGCGTCCGCGAAAGAACGAGTACGATCCCTGCGGGCACGCCAGCCCCGGCTCGTAGATCACCACGTCCACCGAGGATGGCGGTTCCGGATCGCTGGCGCGGTGAATCTGCGCCATCCGCTCCATCCGCTCCTCGTGCGGCATCTCCGGCGGCGCCAGAAATTCCTCCATCTCCGAGTACGCGCCGCTCGAATCCGCCACCAGCCCGATCTGAAGCGGTGTCTCCGCGCGCCGGCGCACCTGCTCCGGATTCAGCATCGCCAGCGCCGCCTTCGCGTCCTTTAGCAGTTTCAGCATAGAAAAGTCATTCGGGACGCTGCGCGCCTTTCAGCCGGAACATGACGTGCAATCCCTTCCGCCATTCTACCGCCAGCCCGATGCGCTCCACCTCGATCGACGGCGCGAAAAAGTCCAGTATCGTCTCCGTCGCCGGATGAAATTCCAGGCTCGGCGAAACCAGCAGCACCCGCGGCGGCTCGGCCGCCAGTTCCACGCCCGGAAAATATCCGTGCGTGCGGAACTCCCCGCGGTCCAGGTGCCACTTCACCCGCACCCAGTAATCCAGCGCCTGCAAAGGCAGGTGCACATCCGCCGACGCCTTCAATTCCACCACCGCCAGCCGTCCGCCGCGGTCCACCGCCAGCAGGTCCAGCACGCCGCGGTCGCCGCCGGCGAACGCCGGCACCTGCCCGTACACACACTCGCCGCGCAGCCCCGCGTCGATCTCCTCGATGCGGGCCCGCACCATCGATTCCAGCCACGCCTCCGGATACTGCCGGTAGAGCGGATGCGCGCGGTCGCCGCCGGCGTGGCGCGCGCGCGCCAGTTCCGCCGCCATGGCCGCGATTTCGCCCGCGTGCCGCGGATGCGCCGCGTGCCGCTCCGCCAGCCCGAAGTGCAGTTCGCCGTCGCGCATCTCGGCGAACTCGATGCCCCGCACCCGCAGGCTCACCCGCCCGTCGTGCCGCGGCACGCGTTCCACATCGGGCAGCGCCGCCAGTTGCTCCCACTCGTCCACGCGATTCGGCGCCGGCCGCCGGCACGGCTCCAGCCGCGTGTCTAGGTTGCCGTAGTCCCGCGGCTCCACGCCCGCCACCGCGTCCCGCTCGTCGTAGGTGAACAACTCGTACCGCGCCGCTGCCGGGTTCAGGCAGAGCGCCCGCAGCGCCGCCGTGCGCTCCTTTTGCGCCGGCAGGTACAGCGCCAGGCCCTCCACCGCCACGCGCCGCTCGCGCGCCCGCAGGTAGGCCAGCCAGATCAGTCCGAACGTGAGCACCGCCGCCGCATCGCCCTCCGGCGGACACGCGATTGCCGCCCAGGCGTGCTGCCCGTGCTTGAGCAGCGCGCGCGGAAACGCCGGAGAAAGGCTATGTTCCAGGTCGGCTTCCGCCGTGATCTCGGCCACGTCCCACCCCGGAAACTGCCGCCGCAGCAGCAGCCGGAAGCGCTCGCGAAACACCAGCCGCCCGCTGCGCTTTCCCATCTCCGCGCCGCCGCGCCGGCCCAGGTCCAGCACGAACATCTGCCCCTGCCGCCGCGCGAATTTTTCCACCGTCAGTTCCAGCCGCGCGTTGGCCGCCTCCGCCACACTTACGATGCGCCGCGTCCAGTTGCGCGTGCGGTCCCACGCCGCCAGCGTGAGCCGCGACCCGCGCACTTCCAGCGCGAAGTTGTCCCCGCCCAACGGCAGCAACTCTTCGCCCGGTTCCAGCAGCGCCGGCTCGCGCGCGCCCTTCAGGAATTCTTCGATCGCGGCGCGCAGTTCCGCGGCATCCGCCTGCCTCTCCGACACAGCCTCACTATAAGTCACCGCGCGCGAAAAAAACACCGCGGCATGGTAGCGTCGGCCTCCGGCCGGCCTTTGGATCGAACCGGAATCTTCGCCTGCACGAGTGCCGCCAGGGCTGCTTGGATCTTCTCCGGCCTCGTGCCGTGATCCGGATC
>JAFDVU010000211.1 GCA_018268835.1 Acidobacteriota bacterium
TACTCAGGCGCGTTCTTCGTCAAGCTGAGGCCATGGAGCGACCGCAAGTCGAAACAGGAGCAGGCTGTCGAACTGGCGCGCTACTTGAACCGGCGGCTGGCCGGTATGCCGGAGGGGATCGCGTTCTCCGTGACGCCGCCGGCGATTCCCGGGGTCGGCGCGTCGGGCGGCTTCACGTTCATCCTGGAAGACCGCTCGGGCGGCGATATCGCGTTCCTGGATGCGAACCTGCAGCGCTTTTTGCAGGCGGCGAGAAGGCGTCCGGAACTGACAAACCTGAATACGACGTTTCTGCCGACCATCCCGCAGGTGTACCTGGACGTGGATCGGGACAAAGCCATCGCGCAGGGCGTGGGCATGAGCGACCTCTACCAGACCGTGCAGGCGTTCATGGGCGGCGCGTTCGTCAACTACTTCAACCGCTTCGGCCGGCAGTGGCGCGTGTTCGTGGAGGCCGAGGGCGAGCAGCGCACACGGGCCGAAAACGTCGGCCAGTTCTACGTGCGCAACAACAAGGGCGCGATGGTGCCGCTCTCCGCGCTCACCGGCGTGAAGCGGCTCACCGGCCCCGAATTCACGCAGCGCTACAACCTGTATCGCTGCGCGCAGATCTTCGGCAGCGCCGCGCCGGGCTACAGTTCCGGGCAGGCGATGAAGGCGCTGGAGGCCGCCTTCGCCGAGACCATGCCGCGCGAGATGGGCTTCGATTACGCGGGCATGTCCTACCAGGAGCAGGTGGCGCAGAAGGGGCTTTCGCCGATGGTGGTGTTCGGCATGTCGCTGGTTTTCGTGTTCCTGATTCTGGCGGCGCTGTACGAAAGCTGGACGCTGCCGGTGAGTGTGCTGCTCGGCACGCCGGTGGCGGTGGCAGGCGCGCTGGCCACGCTGTATCTGCGCAACATCACCAACGACGTCTACGCCCAGATCGGACTGGTGATGCTGATCGGGCTGGCGGCGAAGAACGCGATCCTGATCGTGGAGTTTGCCAAGGTGCGCTACGAGGGCGGCATGAGCCTGACGGACGCCGCGCTGGAGGCGGCGCGCCTGCGGTTGCGTCCGATCCTGATGACCAGCTTCGCGTTCATCCTGGGCTGTGTTCCGCTGTGGATGGCGAGCGGCGCGGGGGCCCTGGCACGGCGGGTGGTGGGCAGTTGCGTAATCGGCGGGATGTCGGCCGCGACCGGGATTGCGGTGCTGCTGATCCCGGTGACGTTCTACCTGATGGAGCGGATCGGCGGGCGGCACGAGCGCGGGCCGGAGGGAGGAGGGCACTGACATGCGGAACACGCTTGGAGCGATCGCGGCCGGCGCCGTGCTGCTGCTCGGCGGCTGCGTGGTGGGTCCGAACTATCGGCGCCCGGTCGTCACCGCGCCGCCGGTGAGCCGCGGACAGGCGGCGGCGGAAACGGCCTCGCTCGCGGATCTGCCCTGGTGGGAGGTCTTCCGCAACGGCACGTTGCGCGAGCTTGTCCGGACCGCCATCGCCAACAACAACGACCTGCGGGTGGCCGTGCGGCGAGTCGAACAGGCGCGGCTCTACCGGGTGCAGACCCATTCGGAATATCTGCCGGGCGTGGGATACCAGGTGGGGATGAGCGGCGGACAGAACGAATCGCTGGGCAACCCGGCGGGGTCGAGCGGAGAGCGGCGCGGGACCATCGCGGTCGGCCTCGGGGCCACGTGGGAGGCCGACGTGTGGGGGCGCATCCGCCGGCTCAACGAATACTCGCTGGCCGGCTACCTGGCGAGCGAGCAGGCGCGCCGCGGCGTGCTGCTCTCGCTGGTGAGCGGCGTGGCGCAGGCGTACTTCGAACTGCTGGAGTTGGACCTGCGGCTGGAGATCGCGCGGCGCAACGTGGTTTCCTTCGAAGGCATCCTGAAGATCTTCCAGGAGCGGCTGGAGGCGGGCACGGCGTCGCGGCTGGATTCGACGCGCGCGGAAGCGGCGCTGGCCACGACGGCCGCGACGATTCCCGAACTCGAACGGCAGATCGCGATCAAGGAGAACGAGATCCACCTGCTGCTCGGATCCGCGCCGGGAGGGATCGCGCGCCAGGGCACGCTGCTTCAGGAGACGTTGCCGCCGGACGTCCCCGCGGGCATCCCGTCGCAGTTGCTGGAGCGGCGCCCGGACGTACTGCGCGCGGAGATGGCGGTGCGGGCGTCGAACGCACAGATCGGGCTCGCCACCGCGGCGTTCTTCCCGAAGATCGGGCTTACGGCGCTGCTCGGCCGGGTGAGCAGTCCGCTGGCGGATTTCACAGCCGGGCGCACCAATGTGTGGAGCGGGGCGGCAACCGCTCTGGGACCGATCTACGCCGGCCGCAGCCTGCAGGCGCAGAAACAGCAGGCGATCGCCGCGTGGGAGCAGGCGCGGATCGAGTACGAACAGACAGTGCTGGCGGCGTTCCGCGACGTTTCCAACGCGCTGATCACGCGCGAAAAACTGGAGGCCGTGCGGCAGCGCCAAATGGAGTCGGTGCGCGCGTACCAGGATGCCGTGGAGGTCTCCACGCAGCGGTATCTCGCCGGCAAGAGCGGCTACTTCGAGGTGCTGGAGGCGCAGCAGCAACTGGTGCCCGCCGAGTACGCACTGGCGCAGACCGAACTCGACCGCCGGCTGGTGATCGTGCAGCTTTACCAGGCACTCGGCGGCGGATGGCAACTGGGCGACGCGGAGTGGAGCGCTGCGCCACCGGGCGGCGCCGCGCCGCCTCCGCCGGCCCCGAAGAAGCCGTGACGGCGAAGCCGGCGAACCTGGACGTACAGATTGTGTACGCGCGGCTGCAAGGAACGTACGGGAAGCCGGTTCCGCCATGGATAGCGCGGGCGAACCGGATTGCAGCGGAAGGGCGTTGCGATTGGGCCGTGCCGTGCACGGTGTGTCGGTATGGAAAGAGCGCAGCGCGGACTCACAATCGGCATCGGAGCGGCGGTCCTGATCGCGCTCGTCTTCGCGATGGTGCCGCCGGTCATGCAGGATCCGGCGTATCACGCCTTCGCGGACCGGCGAACGTTGTGGGGCGTACCCAACTTCTGGAACGTGATCACGAACGCCGGGTTCCTCCTTGTGGCTCTGTACGGACTGAAATCGCTGCGGTCCAGTAGCGCTTTCATTGCGAGCTGGGAGCGGACTGCGTACGCCGTGTTGCTTGCGGGATCGGCGGCGGTGAGCGCCGGGTCGAGTTATTACCACCTGCATCCGGATGACTCCACGCTGTTCTGGGACCGCCTGCCGATGGCCGTGATCTTCATGGCGCTGCTGGCCGCGATCCTCGGCGAGCGGCTCGGCACGGAGGTTGGGCGGGGTTTGCTGCTGCCGCTGCTCGTGTTCGGCGCCGGTTCCGTGTTCTACTGGCGCTTCACGGGCGATTTGCGGCTCTACGGCGTGGTGCAGTTCGGCACCATGCTTGCGCTGCCGCTCATCCTGCTTGCCGGTCCGCCCCGGTACACCTTGACGGGCGGTTTATGGTGGACTGCCGCCCTTTACGCGGCGGCGAAGATCGCGGAATTTCTGGACCGCCCCATCGCCGGATCGATCGCGACGGGCGGCCACCCGTGGAAGCACCTGCTGGCCGCCGGCGCCCTCTTCGCCTACGTGCGCACCGTTTCGCGCCGCCGGCGGATGGATAGGGCAGAATCAAGCTATGGGGAAAGTTGAGGACCCGGAGATCACGCAGTTCCTGGCCGCCTGGTTGGAAGTCAGGCAGCTGATTCAAGCCGCCAACTTCAATCACTTTCACCAGGCTGGCCTCAGCGCGACGCAGTTCATGGTCCTGAATCTTCTCCCCGAGAAGGGTGACGGGATCGCCATCGGTGAATTGGCACGCCGAATGAACCTCAAGCCGGCGACGGTTGTGAAGACCGTCGACAGCCTGGAGGAACGCGGAATGCTGGCAAGAAAGAAGAGCGATGGCGACCGCCGCCTCGTCCTCGTGCAGATTACGGACGAGGGTCAGCGACTCCAGAATTCCGCGCGAGGGCAGTTTCGCCGTTACATTTCGGATATCTTCAGCCGCATTCCAGGCCAGGACCGCCGACAGTTAATCAAGGGGCTGGAGAGCCTGGTTCAGGCGGCGAAGCGCGAGGAAACCCGGACCGATGGCGCCATTACTCATGACGAGCGTGGCGCCGCTCCGGCGAAGCGTAGTTCTCGGCAATCTCTTTCGCGGTGATCTCGATTTTCGAGCTTGCGCCGATCACACGAGCGATCTCTTCATCCGTGTGCCCTTGTTTTCTCAACTGCTCGATCTCGTCGCTGACCATCCCCACGAACGCTTCGACGGGAAATGTCTCGGGTTCCAGGCCGGCGAGGGTGCGGAGCGCACTCTGTGCCTGGAGAGCCTCTTCGAGCGGATACGTCTTCCTTGATCCCATGAATCCCCCTCAAATTACTTCGTACTACGAAAGAAGCATATCACAGGTCCCGTATGAAGCAAGCGTTCCGGCGCGCTTTTTCGTGCATCCCGCTACAATAAAGCCATAGCCCGCTCGTGGGGCAGGTCTCGGAGCCAATCATGACCGAAGAAGAAAAAGAGAGAGCCAAAGCCGCTGCCGCCGCCGGGGTCGGCGCCGGCGTCGGGACGGCTGGGGGAGCATCCGTGGGAGTGCTCGAACTGGCCGCGCAGGGCATCGTCACCGGACTGTCGGCGGGACTGGTGATCGGACTCGGCGCCGTGGCCGGCGCGCTCGCCGGTTACGGAATCTATCGCAGCGTCAGCAAGAAGAAGCAGCAGACGAAGGGCTGAACCGCCGCCTGCCCGCGCAGACGGTGGACCGGCGATGCGGCCGGGGTCATAATCGACCTATGAACCGCCGCGACTTCCTGCGCGCATCCGCCGCCCTGGCTTCCTCCGCGGCCCTCGCGGACACTCCGCTGCCCACCGCCACCCTGGGCAGGACCGGACTGCGCATCACCCGCATCACGCTGGGCGGCGCGCACATGCGCTTCGGCAGCGAGGAAAACGCCCTCGCCATCATCCGGCGCGCGCTCGAACTGGGCATCACGATGTTCGACAGCGCGCGCAAGTACAACAACGGCGAAAGCGATGCCTGCTACGGCAAGGCCCTCACGCCCTCCGTGCGCCAGGGCATCCACCTGATGAGCAAGGCCGAGATGCGCACACGCGACGAGGCCATGCGCCAACTCGAGGAGACTCTGCGGGCGATGCGGACCGATTATCTCGACCTCTGGCAGTGCCACGAGGTCACCACGCAGGACGAGGTCGATCGCATCTTCGCGCCCAACGGCGCGCTGGAAGCCTTCGTCAAGGCCAAACAGCAGGGCAAGGTCCGGCACATCGGCTTTACCGGGCATGCCGACCCGGCGGTACATCAGCGCATGCTGGCCGGCTTCGACGGCTGGGAGACGGTGCAGCATCCGGTGAATCTGGTGGACCCGCACTACCTGAGCTTCATCGGGAATGTGCTTCCGAAGGTGCGCGCGCGGGGACTCGGTCTGCTGGCGATGAAGTGCAACGCGATGGGCGGCATCGGCCGCAACCGGATCGCGACCTACGCCGAGTGCCTGCGGTTCACCCTGAGCCAGGACGTGGACACTGTGGTCTCCGGCGCGACCACGGTGCGGGAACTCGAAGAGAACGTGGCCACCGTGAAGGCGTTTCAGAAGATGTCGCCCGAAGAGCAGGCGCAACTGCTGGAGCGTACGAAGAAAGGCCCCACCGGGACGCGCGTGGAGAACTATAAGCGCAAGGAAACCGGCGGGGCACTCCCCGTCCACCGCGACGGGGAGCGCGCCTGACCGGCGGGCGGCGCCTTCACGGAGCTGACGCTCGCCTCGCTGCAAAAGCCTCGACCGCGGCAAAAAACTATTGACGGTGTATTAGTAGACTAGTACACTAGCTTTCTAGATGAGCAATACGGTGCAATCCGGACCGGACTTCCGCTTCCGCCTCGACCTGGCCAGCGGCGTGCCGGTCTACCGCCAAATCATCGACCAGGTCCTCGGCGGGATCGCCGCCGGGGGGCTGCAACCGGGCACCCAGCTTCCGACGGTCCGCCAGGTGGCCGTCGATCTGGCGATCAACCCCAACACCGTGGTTCGGGCCTACCGGGAACTGGAAATCCGCGGTGTGATCGAGACCCAGCAGGGGACCGGCACCTTTGTCGGCAGGCAGAAAGTGAAGCGCGATGAAGTGGAGCGCCGCCGGCGGCTGAGCCAGCTCGCCGGCGAGTTCGTATCGCGCGCGGGCGCCGCCGGCTTCACCGTCGCCGAACTGATCGAACAGTTGAAAGAACTTTCGACCGATAGCAACCAGAAGAGGAGATAAAACCGTGAGACCCGACCAGATCGTCTTCCGCGCCAGCCCCGTGGGCATCGCGCTCTGCATCCTCTCGTTCGCCGCCGGATTCGGCGCCAGCGCCCTGATCAAGGGCCCCGCCGGACTCTGCGCCGGCGTGGCACTCGGCATCTACCTGCTGTTCGCCATCCGGGTAGCGGACCAGTGGGAGAAGGTCGCGGTGCTGCGCTTCGGCCGCTATATCGGGCTGCGCGGGCCGGGCTTGTTTCACATGATTCCGATCGTGGACCGAGTGACCCGCTATGTGGACCAGCGGGTGCGCGTGGCCAACGTCAGCGCCGAATCGACGCTCACGCGCGACACGGTTCCGGTCAACGTGGACGCCATCGTGTTCTGGATGGTGTGGAGCGCGGAGAAATCCATCCTGGAAGTGCAGGACTTCACCACCGCGATCACGCTCAGCGCGCAGACCGCGCTGCGCGAATCGATCGGCCGCCATGAGTTGCACCAGATGGTGGCGGAGCGCGAGATGCTCGGCAAGGAGTTGCAGCGTATTCTCGACGAAAAGACCACGCCTTGGGGAATTACCGTGCAGTCGGTGGAAATCCGCGACGTGCAGATCCCAAGCGCGCTGCAGGACGCCATGAGTCGCGAGGCACAGGCGGAGCGCGAACGCCGCGCCCGCACCATCCTGGGACTGGCCGAAACCGAGATCGCCGATAAGTTCCACCAGGCGGCGCTGGTCTATCGCGACAACCCGGTGGCGCTGCACCTGCGCGCCATGAACATGCTTTACGAAGCCATCAAGGAGCGCGGCTCCATGGTGATCGTGCCTTCGAGCGCGGTCGAGACGATGGGGCTGGGCGGCACTCTCGCCAGCGCCACGCTCGGCGGAGCCAAGGTCGAATAACCGGTCTACTCAAGTCAAGGAGGTCAGGGCCATGACTCGCAAACTGCAACCATTCGTTCTCGCGTTCGCGCTGGCGCTGTGCCTGGTGCGCGCCGCGGCAGCGCCCCCGGCGGGCATCTGGGACGGCACCGTGAACGGCGCCAAAGCGGCGACCGTCACGATCGCCGAGAAGGACGGAGTGCTGCGCGGCTCCGCCGTCTTCTACATCATCCGCGACAACGGCAACGGCGCGCACAACGGCGACCCTCAGCCGGCGCAGGAGATGAAGAGCGTCGAGTGGGACGGGCAAACGCTGCGCTTCACAGTCGCCGATTCAAATGGCGCGCCCGCCGGCTTCGTCATGCGCCTCACCGGCGAGGGCACCGCCGAACTCAGAGCGCGGAGCGGAAAACCGGACGTAATCGCCCAAATGCGCCGCCGGCCGTGATCCGTTTCGCATCCGGTACCCCGCCGGGGAAGGTACCATTAGTTATGCGCTGGATCGCACTCACACTCGCCTTCGCGCTCGCCGGCGCACCTCTGTCCGCAGCGAGCGAAAAAGAAAAAGAACGCAATACCGAACGCTTCACCGATGCGACCGACCTGTTCCACGAGATCATGGACACACCGGACAAGTCCATTCCCCAGGACCTGCTGGAAAAGGCGCACTGCATCGTCATCGTGCCCGGACTCAAGAAGGCCGCTTTCGGCCTCGGCGGCAAGTTTGGGCGCGGTTTCGCGCTCTGCCGCAATCCGAATTCGCCCGGATGGGGACCGCCCGCCGCGATCCGCATCGAAGGCGGCGGGATCGGCTTCCAGATCGGCGTGTCCTCGAGCGATGTCATTTTGCTGGTGATGAATGAGCGGGGCATGAAGAAGCTCAGTTCGAGCAAGTTCACTCTGGGCGCGGATGCGACCGCCACCGCGGGACCGGTCGGCCGCAACGCCAGTGCCCAGACCGACGCCCTGATGACCGCCGAGATCCTGTCCTGGTCGCGCTCAAAGGGCCTTTTCGCCGGTGTCTCGCTCGACGGCGCGACCTTGCGCAACGATATCGACGAAAACGAAATCATGTATGGCCATCGCTGGGTCAGCAAGCAGATCCTCGGTTCGGGAGCAAAACCTCCTGCGGCGGCGTCCAAGCTGATATCCGAGTTGAATAAATATTCGCCGCGGGAACAGCACTAGCGGGATCAAACGCCGGTGTCCGGGATCGCGCGCGTATATCGAGGAGGGGAAATGCGCCGCGACCCGCTGCTTGCTGTCACCGCCACGCTCACCTTGGCCGCTGCAATTGGAGCGGGCACGACTGTCTTCAGCCTGGTGGATACGATTCTGCTCCGGCCGCTGCCGTTCCCGGATGCGGGGCGTGTCTACTGGCTCGGCGAACGCATGGGGCGCAACCCGATGGAGGTCGGGTTGGGCCCGGATTACTACTCGCTGCGGGCGCGCAGGCAGGTTTTCGCCGAGGTCGGGGCGTACGACACCCTTACGGTCAACCGGAGCGGCGCCGGACGTCCCGAACAGCTCGACGCGGCGTTGGTCACTCCGTCCTTCTTTTTCACGCTCGGCGTCCGCCCGGCTATAGGGCGCACGTTCGACGAATCCGAGCAGGGATCCAAGGCGCCGCCCATCGCGGTCATCAGTGACTCCTTCTGGCGCACGGGGCTCAACTCCGACGCCGCGGTGCTCACCCGCACGCTCACGCTGGACGGGCTGCCCTACCGCATCGTCGGGGTGATGCCGCGCGGCTTCGATTATCCCAAGGGGACACAGTTGTGGCGCCCGCTGCCGATGGACGAGTCGTCGCAACTTCCGCGCTCCGGGATGCGGCCCATCCGGCTGGTGCGGATGATCGCGCGCATCCGGCCGGATTTCGACGAGCGCCGCTTCGCTGCCGCGTTGCCCACCCTGACGCGCTCACTGCTCGACGAGTATCCGCGCGAGTTCGCCAACGCCGGCTTCCTGGACAACTTCACGCTGATCGCCGAGCCATTGCAGCGGCGCGTCACCGGAGATGTGCGGCCCGCGCTCTACGCGCTCAGCGGCGCGGTGCTGCTCCTGATGATGATCGCCTGCGCCAACCTGGCGAACCTGTTACTGGCGCGCGCGGCGGTGCGCCGGCGCGAATTCGGCGTGCGGCTCGCCCTGGGCGCGGGGCAGGGAAGACTCGTCCGCCAGTTGCTCGGAGAGAGTTGCCGGCTGGCGCTGCCCGGGGGACTTGCCGGCGCGGCACTCGCCGCACTCGCGGTGCGCCTGCTCAATACGGTTCAGCCGGCCGCTCTGAACCGCTATCCGGCCATCGCGCTCGACCTGCGGACGCTGGGGTTCAGCTTCGCGCTGACGCTCCTCACCGCGCTGATCTTCGGGATGGCGCCGGTGTTCGCGGCCAACTCGACCAACGTGCAGGAGGCGCTCAAGAGCGCCGGACCGGGACACAGCGGAGGCCGCGCGGCGCGGGTTGTACGCCGCCTCCTGATCGCGGCGGAACTCGCGGTGTCGCTCGTGCTGCTGATCGGCGCCGGGCTGCTGGCGCGCAGCTTCCTCAATCTGGCTCGCGTGCCGCTGGGATTCCCTGCAGCCGGACTCCTCACCCTGCGGGTCAACCTGACCGGTCCCGAGTACCGCGAAGGCACCGGGCAGCAGCGGTACTACCAGGACGCCCTCGCCCGGATCGCCGGGCTTCCCGGGGTGCGCGCCGCCGCGGTCTCCACCGATCTGCCGCTCACCGGCGAGCATCCCTTCCAAACCATGTCGTTCCAGATCGCGGGACGGGTTCCGCTGCCGCTCGCGCAGCGTCCGGAGACCGGGATGGCGATCGTCAGCCCGGACTACTTCCGTGCCCTCGGGGTTCCGCTGCGCGCCGGAAGGGTCTTCGAGGCCACGAGCGACGAGCACGGCGCCGAAGCAGTGATCGTGAACGAGGCCTTCGCCCGCGTCGTGTTCCCCGGCGAGGATCCGCTGGGGCATGTGATGCTGATGGGACAGTCCGGGCGGGAGACGCGCTGGACCATCGTCGGGGTGGTGGGCGACGTCCGCGGCGGGCAACTCGGTGCTCCGCCTCCGCCGTTCGCCTACCGCTGCCTCTGCCAGCAGGGCAGCAACCGTTTCCTCTCGCGTATGGGGCTGCTGGTTCGGAGCACCGGTGATCCGTCCGGGCTGGCACACGCGGTGACCGCACAACTTTACGCCGCCGATTCCACGCAACCCGTCTTCGACATCAGGACCATGGACGAGCGAGTGGCCGCCATGCTTGCTCCCGAACGCTTCCAGTTGTGGCTGATCGGCGTCTTCACCGCGATCGCGCTGGTGCTCGCCGCCGCCGGAGTCTACGGGGTGATGGTTTGCCTGGTGGCGCAGCGGACGCGGGAAATCGGCATCCGCATCGCGGTGGGCGCGCGTCCGGAGCAGGTGCGCCGCATGGTGCTGGCGGAGACAGTACTGCTCGCCTTGCCGGCGGCGGGCGCGGGACTCGCCGCCGCCGGCGGGCTCTCTCGCTACCTGCGCTCGATGCTTTACGGCGTAGCGCCGATGGACCCAACGACGTTTGCGATCGCGCCCGCGCTACTGATCCTGGTCGCGCTCGCGGCATCGTTCGTCCCGGCGCGGCGCGCCGCGGCGGTCGACCCGCTGAACGCGCTGAGGGAGGAATGATCCGGCGTTTTGCGCCCGACTTTACACACCGCCGCCGTTTTTGCTATCCTACCGGGTGACCCTTTAGAAAGCTCTGTGGGAGGTCTGTGCGCATTTGGGCCGGGCCGCTTGCACCACGAGGTAACATGGCACGCAAACCAGGCAAACATTATCTCTCTGCGGTTCAGCAGGTCGAAGCCAAGGAATACGCCCTTGAAGAGGCGATTCCGCTCATCAAGAAAATCAAGTTCGCCAAGTTCGATGAGACGGTCGAGGTGCACATGCGCCTGGGCGTCGATCCGAAGCACGCCGACCAGATGGTCCGCGGCACGGTCGTGATGCCCAACGGTCTCGGCAAATCGAAAAAGGTGCTGGTAATCGCCAGCGGCGACAAGCAGCGCGAGGCGACCGAAGCCGGCGCCGATTTCGTCGGCGGCGAGGACATGGTCAACAAGATCCAGTCGGAAAGCTGGACCGATTTCGATGCCGTCATCGCCACGCCGGACATGATGCGCTCCGTCGGTAAACTCGGCAAGGTGCTCGGCCCGCGCGGCCTGATGCCCAACCCGAAGACCGGCACCGTCACCGTGGACGTCACCAAGGCGATCCACGAAATCAAGGCCGGTAAGGTGGAATTCCGCGTCGATAAGACGGGCATCATCCACGCTCCGGTCGGCAAGATCAGCTTCTCGGCCGAGAAGTTGGTAGAGAACGCGGCGACTCTCATTACCGCGGTGATCAAGGCCAAGCCGGCGGTAGCCAAGGGCAAGTACGTGAAGAGCACGACGCTGTGCTCCACGATGGGCCCGGGCGTAGCGGTCGATACCACTCCGTTTAGCGTGAAGGCGGCGGCGGTCTAGGCCGCGTACAGGTGTTTCCATGAAAAAGAAGGAAGACAAGAAAAAGGATCTCGAGGCGTTGCGCCAGGAGTTGGGCGGCGTCAACAACCTGTTCGTCACCGGCTTTCAGAAGCTGCGCGTGGATCAGGATTTCGAACTGCGCAAGGTGATTCGCGGCGCGGGCGGCCGTTATCAGGTGGTGAAGAACAACCTGGCAGCCATCGCCGGGGAGGGTACTCCGGCCGAGTCCGTCCTGAAGGACCTGCGCGGCATGACGTCGCTGGCCTACACCACCGAAGACCCGGTGGCGCTGGCCAAGGCGCTCACCGCCTATGCCAAGGC
>JAFDVU010000212.1 GCA_018268835.1 Acidobacteriota bacterium
ACGGGCCGTGGACGATGCCCCGCCAAGCCCGGTTACGGCATTAATCCGCTGGCAAGTGCGCCAAAGTGCGCCACGCCGTTCGCGACGCCCATTGGCGCGTACTCTTTTGCCGGAACCGCCGTACAAAGAGAGTGAAGGCGGAAGACGCCGGAAAGGGTTTGGATCTCATGAAAAGCTTCCTGGTAGCACTCGGAATGGCCGCGTTACTGTTGGTGGCGCCGGCCAGCGCGCAAACGAATGTTTCGCAGTTTAACGTGCCGTTCCCGTTCGTGGCCGGCAATGAAATCATCCCCGCCGGGCACTACCGGGTGACGGTGGATACCAACTTCTACCTCTGCCGGCTGCAGCCCCTGGACAGTACCGCGACGCACGTGGTTCGTCTGGTGCCCGGCGGTACTGCGCGGACCATCGGCAAATCGTCCGCTGGCGTGATGCGCTTCGTGAAACTGGACGGCCAGTACTACCTTACCGGGATCTGGAAGAGCGGCGAAGTGTCCGGTAACGAGACGCTGACCTCGCGCCGGTTCAACCAGCTTGCCAAGGCCGGCGCCGCGACGGAGGCGGTGAGCCTGGACTCGGACGGCAAGTAGCCACCCTCCAACGCACGCGAGATCTTCGGCCGGGAGCCCTCGGGTTCCCGGCCTTGTCTTTTCTTACAGCAGCGATGACAGCAGCGCGCGGAAGCGCGGAAGGGCGCGAAGGGCGTCGAGGTTGCTGTCGTGCTCGAACCATCCGCGCTGCGAGAGGCCGCCGCGCACCGCCCCTTCCAGGCACTCGATGGCCTGGTCCGGCAATCCCAGCAGAGAGAAGATGCAGCCCACGTTGTAGAGCAGCATCGGGTCCTCGGGACTGATCGCCCGGGCGCGTTCGGCGTAGCGGCGGGCACGCGCCGAATCGCCCAGAGCGGCCAGGCCGTTGGCGGCCATATAGAGGGCGCGCGCGTCGTCTGGATTGAGTTCCAGGTGGCATTCGGCCAGGGTAATGCCTTCGCGCCTTACCGCCGCGGCGCGCTCAGGCTTGCCGAGATCCTCGTAACTCTGCGCCACCAGAAGGCGCGATTGAAAATCCTCCGGCCGAGCTTCCATCGCCTTTTCGTACGACGCCACGGCCTCCTCGGAGCGGCCGAGCGCGAAGCAGTGTCGCGCGCGGAAGTAGTGGGCTTCGAAGAGCCCGGGGTCGAGTTCGATGGCGGCTTCGAAGGCGCGGTCGGCCTCATCGTTCCGGCCTTTGAGCGAGAGCGCCAGGCCGCGGGATGCCTGCACTTGCGCCGAGTGCGGATTCATCTCCCAGGCTTTCTGACTGGCCCAGTCGGCCTGCTCGCGCAGGGCGTCGCGGCGATCGGAATAGAGGTAGGTGTAGGACCAGCAGTCGGCCAGTCCCGCCCACGCCTGCGCGTAGTTGGGATCGAGCTGAATCGCACGCACGAACATCTGGATGGCGAATTCGATGGCCCGCGGGCTGTACTGGTAGTAGAACTGCCGTCCCCGCTGGTAACACTCCCACGCGCCGATATCGGCGGTACCCTGCCTCAGGTGCGCCGGATCCTCGCCCGGTTTGAGGGTGACGCGAAGTGCGCGCACGACGCTCTCGGCGATCTCGTCTTGAATCGTGAATACATCGTGCAGCGATCCTTCGTATCGATCCGCCCACAACTGGAAGCCGCCCGCGACTTCGATGAGCCGCACCGCCACGCGCAGGCGATCGCCGCTCTTGCGCACGCTGCCCTCAAGCAGCGTCCCGACACCGAGTTTCTTCCCGATCTCCCGGCTGTCCGAGCCGCCCGCGCGGTATTGAAACGACGATGTGCGCGACGCGGTGCGCAATCCCGCAAGGCGGCTGAGCCCGCTGAGGATTTCTTCCGCAATGCCGTCGCACAGGTACGTCTGGTCCTTTTCCGCGCTTAGGTCCTGGAACGGCAGTACGGCCAGCGACGGGAGCGCCGAGGGGGCCGGGGCGGCCGTCTTCGCCTCCTCCCCGCGGCGCGAAAACCAGGCATCGATCTCGTGCTTGTAGGCGTATACCGAACCCAGCTTCTCGTGCGGAAGCCGGTGCACCGGGAGCCCTTCCTCACGTTCCCAGCGCTGCACCGTGCGGATGCCGCGCCGCATGTAACCGGCGATTTCCTTCCACGAATCCAGCCGTCCGCTATCCGCGCGTGCCGTGGCCGTTCCCATCCTTCCCGATGGTTGGTTCGTCATATGATGTCCCGGAGTGTCAAAACTTCAGACGCGGCTCGCGCCGGAAAGTTCCGCCCCGTGGACTCCGCCGCGGTGTGATTTCTACCGGCCGCCGATCAGAATTGTAAACGAATCCGGCGCCGATTGCCCGCGTCGGTCGCCACAGTTCCCGGAGCTCGCCGGCGGCGCGGCATGTACCTCTGCCCGCACCTCGGCGGCGATGTGGGATATCCAGACACTGTGGTCAATTCAGACGATCGGCATCGAGCGACGCCCGTGTGCGGCCCTCGCGCCGCGCCACGCGGACGCACCTTCCGGTTACACTGGTCGTCAGGGAGCGAGAGGGTGGCGACACAGACGACTTCCACCCGGGCGGCGCACGGTGCCCGCCTGGCGGGGCTCACGCCCGATGAACTGATCCGCGCGTTCCGCATCATGCACACGGCGCGGCGCCTGGACGATCGCGAGATCGTCCTCAAGCGGCAGAACCGCATCTTCTTCCAGGCTTCCGGCGCGGGGCATGAGGCCATACAGGTAGCCGCGGGGATGACGCTACGCGCGGGCTTCGACTGGATCTATCCTTACTACCGCGACCGCGCCCTGTGCCTCACGCTCGGAGTCACGCCGCTGGAGATGCTGCAGCAGGCGGTGGGCGCCGCCGCCGACCCCGCGTCCGGCGGAAGGCAGATGCCTTCGCACTGGGGCCACCACGACTACAACATTGTGAGTTCGTCGTCACCTACCGGTACGCAATTCACGCAGGCCGTGGGCTGCGCCGAGGCGGGGCGCTACCGCGCGCCCGATTCTGGCGAAGTGACGCTGGTATCGGGGGGCGACGGTTCCACCAGCGAGGGCGAATTCTGGGAAGCGCTCAACGCGGCATCGCTGCGGCGATTGCCGGTGCTATTCCTGATCGAGGACAACGGCTACGCCATCAGCGTGCCGATCGAAGCGCAGACGCCGGGCGGCAGCATCAGCGCGCTCACCGCGTCCGTGCCGGACCTGTTCCGCGTGGAAGTGGACGGCACCGATTTCATCGCGTCGCTGGAGGCGATGCGCGCCGCCGCAGCGTGGTGCCGCGAGGGGCGCGGACCGGCGCTGGTCCACGCCCACTGCATCCGCCCATATTCGCACTCGCTCTCCGACGATGAGCGCCTCTATAAGACCGCGGCCGAACGCGAGGCGGAGGTGGCGCGCGATCCGGTGCTGTTGTTCCCCAAGTTGCTGGTCGAGGAAGGCGTGATCGACCGGCGCATGCTGCAAAACCTGGTGCACGAAATCGACGAGGAAGTGAACGCCGCGACCCATCAGGCGCTGCAGGAATCGCCGCCCGCGCCGGGCACGGCGCTCTGCCAGCTGTACTCGGAAACCGTCGATCTCACGGGCGAAGCGTTCGTCGCGGCGCCGCAGTTTCAGGGCGCCCCGATGACCATGGTGGACCTGATCAACGCCACGCTGCACGAGGAGATGCGGCGCAACCCCGACATCCTGGTATTCGGCGAAGACGTGGCCGATTGCTCCCGCGAGGACAACCTGCGCGAGGTGAAGGGCAAGGGCGGCGTTTTCAAGGTCACCCACGGACTGCAAAGCGAGTTTGGCTCGCGCCGCGCTTTCAACACGCCGATCGCCGAAGCGGCCATCGTGGGGCGCGCCATCGGGATGGCCACGCGCGGCCTCAAGCCGGTGGCGGAGATTCAGTTCTTCGATTACATCTGGCCGGCGATGATGCAACTGCGCGACGAACTCGCGACCATGCGGTGGCGATCCAACGGACACTTCGCCGCGCCGGCGGTGATCCGAGTGGCCATCGGCGGTTACCTGAACGGCGGCGCCATCTACCATTCGCAGTGCGGCGAGGTCGAGTTCACCCACATACCCGGACTGCGCGTGGCGATGCCGTCGAACGCGGCCGATGCCTGCGGCCTGCTGCGCACGGCGCTGCGCGGCGACGATCCGGTACTTTTCCTGGAACATAAGCGGCTCTACCGCGAGCCTTACAACCGCTCGCCGCATCCGGGCGCGGAGTACACCGTACCTTTCGGCCGCGCGCGCGTGGTCAAACCGGGCGCGAACCTGACCGTCGTCACGTACGGAGCGCTGGTGCAGAAGGCGCTCGCCGCCGCGGCCCAGATCGAGCGGCGCGATCCCGCGGTCACCATCGAAATCCTGGACCTGCGCACGCTCGCGCCCTACGATTGGGAGGCGATCGGGGCGTCGGTACGGAAGACCAACCGCGTGATCGTCGCGCACGAGGACATGCTCTCATTCGGCTACGGAGCGGAGATCGCGGCTCGCATCGCCGACGAACTCTTCTCCGTGCTGGACGCGCCGGTGCGGAGGGTGGCGGCACTCGATACGTGGGTCGGCTACCACCCGCAGTTGGAGGCCGCGATCCTGCCGCAGACGGAGACGCTGGCGGCGGAGATTAGCCGGCTGCTGGCCTGGTGAGGAGCGCGCCCGGACGCGCCTTCCGCGAACTATAATCTCCATATGTCCGAAACCAACGTCCCACGCAGGACCTTTTTGCGCGCCGCAAGTGCGATGACGGCGCTATCCTACTCGCGCGTTTACGGCGCCAACGAGCGCGTGCAAGTCGGATTGATCGGCGCGGGCGACCGCGGCCGCCACGACACCGGAAACTTCGTCAAGACCGGGCAGGCGAACGTGGTCGCGGTGTGCGACATCTGGGGCAACAGCATCGATCAGGCCAAGTCGCAGTGGCCCGCCGCGGAAAGCTTCGGAGACCACCGCAAGCTGCTCGAGAAGAAGGATGTGGACGTGGCCGTGATCGCGACGCCGGATCACTGGCACGCGGTCATCGCGATCGACGCGCTGAACGCCGGCAAGGACGTTTACGTGGAGAAGCCGCTCACCCGCACGATCGACGAAGGGCCGCCGATCGTCAAAGCGGCGCGCGTCAACAACCGCATCTGCCAGGTCGGGATGCAGCAGCGCTCCGGGCAGCATTACATTCAGGCGAAGCAGCAATACATCGATACCGGCAAGCTCGGCAAGATCACGCTGGCGCGCACGTGGTGGCACGGCAACGGCTACCACCTCCGCAAGGCCCCGGCGTCGCTGAAGGAGCAGCCCTCCAACCTCAACTGGGCGCGCTTTCTGGGACCGCTCAAGTGGCGCGACTGGGATCCGCAGCAGTATTGGAACTGGCGCGCGTACCTGGATTTCGGCGGCGGGCAGGTGACCGACCTCTTCACCCACTGGATCGACGTGGTGCACATGTTCCTGGGGCAGGACGTCCCGGTCTCCGGGCAGGCGGCAGGCGGAGTCTATGCCTACAAGGACGGGCGAACGGCGCCGGACACGATCAACGTTCTGCTGGAGTATCCCAAGGATCTGACCGCGACCTTCGAGGCCACGCTGGTGCCCGGCATCACCGGCGCCGGCATCGAGTTCTGCGGCACCGAGGGTAAGCTCTATATCGATCGCGGCCGCTATGATTTCACGCCGCGCGGGCGCAACGCGCAGACCACCACCGTACGCGCCTTCAGCGACATCGAAGTGGACCACATCCAGAACTTCCTGGATTGCGTGAAGTCGCGCAAACTGCCCAACGGCGACGTGCTGATCGGGCATCGCAGCGCGCAGGCCAGCCATCTGGGCAACATCAGCTACCTGCAGAAGCGGCGCATCGATTTCGATCCGGTGAGGGAAGAGATTCTGCCGTTTTAGGGCCGCGTCACGCGCCACAGCCCGAGCGCTTTGTCGTCATAGGCGCCGCCGGCCTCCACGCAGCTTTCGATCAGCACGCGCTCGGGCGGCGCGAAGCTGAACGGCGGCAGCTCGAAATTGAGCGGCCGCCAGTCGCCGTCCTCGATCTCGCGATTCTCCTGTTGCCGGAGGAACGTCGTGGTCAGCAGCCAGCGCGCGCCGCTTGCCCGGATGTTGGCCAGCGCCCGCTCGATGTTGGCGTAGCTCAGGTGCACCAGACAGTCGCGGCAAAGCACGAGGTCGGCGGCGGGCAGCGCGTCGGCGGTCAGGTCCAGGCGCAGGAAGCGGCGGTCGTCGCGGGCATAGCGCTGCCGGTTGGCCTCCACCAGCGCCTCCACGATGTCCGCGCCGGTGTAGGGGACGCCCAGTTCCACGGTGCTCAGCCAGCCGAAATCGCCGCACGGAATGTCGAGCAGGCTCCGCGCGCCTGTCTCCGCCAGCAGCGGCGGAATTCCCGCGCGCAGGCTCGCCGTTTCCGCCATGGTCGAACCAACCCCGGAGACCGATTCGTCGCAGCCCCACAGGTTGTGCCGCCGGATGTACTCGAACCTCCGGCGCAGGTCGAGCGAAGCCAGCGCCTCGCGATGCTCGCGGAAATTGCGCTGCGCGGTAACCTCCGGCCGTTCGTCCAATGCCATGCAATACCCCCTCCTGCTATACTATGGGTTTCCGTAGCGCCAAGATAACAACTGAGGATTCCATGATTTCAGCAACACAACTGCGTCCCGGCATGGTGATCAAGTACAACAACGATCTCTATACCGTTTTCAGCGTCAACCACCGCACGCCGGGCAACCTCCGTGGATTCGTCCAGGCCAAAATGCGCAACCTGCGCAGCGGCACGATGACCGAAAACCGGTTCTCCAGCGAAGACCGCGTGGAAAAGGCGATCCTCGAAGAGCATGAAATGGAGTACCTCTACGACGACGGCGAATACTACTATTTCATGAACATCGAGAGTTTCGAGCAGATGCACCTGATGAAGGACCTGCTCGGCGACGCCACCATGTACCTCATCCCCAACCTGAAGGTGACGGTGGAGTTCTACGAAGGGAAACCGATCAGCGTCGAGTTGCCCCCCACGGTGGACATGACGGTGGTCGAAACCGAACCCGGCCTCAAGGGTGCGACGGTTTCCAACGTGACCAAGCCCGCCAAGCTGGAAACCGGCCTGGTGGTGCAGGTGCCTCCGTTCATCAGCGAAGGCGAGAAGATCAAGGTCAACACGGCGGAAGGCACCTACCAGGAACGCGCGTAGGTCTAGGCGATCCCCTCTAACGCGGAGGCAAGTGCCTGCTCTTCCTCCGCGAAAACCGTTCGTAAATCCAATACCAGCTTCTGGTCCTCCACGCGCGCCACGATCGCGGGATCGTGCGCGCGCAGGCGCTGCTCCTCCGCGACCACGTCCGCGCACTTCACCGCGATCACCCACGTCGGGATCGATTGCTCCGGCGTGGCGCCCCCTCCAATCACGCTCCGCCCCTCGACGACCTCGGCGTCGAGTCCAGCGACGCGGCCCACCAGCGCCACAGCGCGCTCGCGGATGCGCTCGGCCGGTTCGCGGATCATGGCGATCGCCGGCACGCGCTCCCAGCGTTCCAGAAGCAGGTTGCGCAGCGTCGTCTCCAGCGCCTGGGTGATCAGCTTGTCGAGGCGCAGCGCGCGAAACAGGGGATTGCGGCGCACGCGCGCAACGATCTCCGCGCGGCCGGCCAGGATGCCCGCCTGCGGACCGCCGAGGAGTTTGTCGCCGCTGAAGCTGACCAGGTCCGCGCCGGCGGCAACGCTTTCGCGCACCAGCGGCTCCTCGATGCCACTGCCGCGCAGGTCCACCAGGCAGCCGCTGCCGAGGTCTTCGTACACCGGGATGCCGCGCTCGCGCCCCAGCGCAACGAGGTCGCGCAACTCCGGCCGCGAGGTGAAGCCCGAGATGCGGAAGTTGCTCGGGTGCACGCGCAGCAGCACGCGAGTGCGCTCGCCTACAGCCGCGCGGTAATCGTCAATCGAAGTGCGGTTGGTGGTGCCGACTTCGCGCAGGATGGCGCCCGAGCGGGCCATGATGTCGGGGATGCGAAAGCCGTCGCCGATTTCGATGAGTTCGCCGCGCGAGACTACGGCCTCGCCGTTGGCGGCGAGTTCGTTGAGCGCGAGGAAGACGGCTGCCGCATTGTTGTTGACCGCGATGCCCGGCGCCCCGGCGAGCCGTTCGATGAGCGCGCCCAAGTGCGCGTCGCGTTTGCCGCGCCGTCCCGCGGCGAGATCGTACTCCAGGTTCGAGTAGCCGCCGGACGGCGGCGTGGCGCCCAGTGGAGCGCGCCCCAGGTTGGTGTGCAGCACCACGCCGGTGGCGTTGATCACGCGGCGCAGCGAGGGCGCCTCCCACCGCTCGAGTGCACGGACCGCGTCGGCTTCGATATCCACTGCCCCGCCCCGCCCCGCGCGAATCTCGCCGCGCGCCCGCTCCAGCGCGCGCCGCACTTCTTCGACGACCAGCGCCCGCGGGAACCGCGCCGTCGATTCGCCGAGGCGGTCGAGAACCTCATGCACGGCGGGCAGTTCGCGGAGCTTTTCGGAGGCACTCACGTTTTCGATGGTACGCCGTGGCGCGGGGCGCATGCAAAGGGCAGGCAGCAGCCGGGGCAGGCCTCGATCACGAACGAGCGATGGAACTTGTGCAAAGGGGGTGCAACAGTTTAGACTAGAGTTGTTCGGGGCGTGGCTCAGCCTGGCTAGAGCGCCTGGTTCGGGACCAGGAGGTCGGTGGTTCGAATCCACTCGCCCCGACCAACCTTTTCAAACACTTACAGATACTTCCACCTTGTAATCAGGGTCCAAACAGGGTCCATTTTGGACCCTATTCTGACCCGGATGTCCGACTCTGCTGTTCGTTGCCCCCGTGTTTTGATCGACTTGCCGTCCGACGAATTCGACGACCTCCTGGGCCCGTACCAGGAGGTCTGGTGATGCACCGCGTCTCGTCCCGCGAATACGACGCCCTCACTTTGGTCCGCGAAGACCACCGATTCCGCGTCGTCGAGGACACTCACTGCTTTTCAGGCGTGTACAGCGGCGTAAAGGATTCTGTCTTCGCCATCTCCCGAAGTTGGCCCGCCTTGTCAAGCACCCAACGATGGTCAAGCCGGCATAAGTTGGCCGTGTTCGGTTCCAGAATAATCTCCCGGGAGTTGTTGGTGCCCGCGACCGCGAACGAGGTACCGCAATTAGCGGCCTTCAGATGCGCCAAGCCCCGCTGAACTTGTATTTCCACGTGGGAACCATCTCGCTTAAAATCGAACACCTGAACAAACGAGTACTTGCCGCTTTCTGAGATCACCCCGAAGATATGCTGTCCGTCATTGGAAAAACCATCCAAGTGAACCGACAGCCTTCGTCCCCACTCGGCGACACTGCTAGTGAAGCCCATGGGAGGAATCAGGCCGGCCGCGCCGTCTCGTCCATCCGGAAGAGTGATTCGTAGCGTATAGTTCGCCATGCATTCATGCGAGTTCTTGTTGTGGTCGTCTTCGCTGTGGACCTTGAGCACGGCGACTACGCCGCCAGGACCGGTCCGGCTCTTGCTCTCGGCGTCCACGTTATTCGCGCAGTCGATGGACTGCCCGGGCGTGCAGCGAACCGCCGCCATCCAGATCAACGCTGATATGAGTTTTCGTGAGTGCGTGATCACTGAATCGCGATCGTAGCATGTGGTGAATGGACGAAAGACGGACGCGGGAGAGAGCACGTCGATCGCTGCCGTGGTAATCAGGGTCCAAGCAGGGTCCAACGGCGCCCGGTTCGCCCCACCTTCGCCTTTAGGGTCCAACTAGGGTCCAAACAGAAGACGTGGAAGTCTTGTGTTTTCAGTGAATGATGCTCGTAAGTTGTTGATATACGTTGGTTCGGGACCAGGAGGTCGGTGGTTCGAATCCACTCGCCCCGACCAATCCTTTCAAACACTTACAGACAACAAACAACGACATCAGGGCCCCAAAAGGGTCCATTTTGGACCCTACTCTGACCCGAGTCTCGGACTCTGTTGATCTTTGCCCCGTGTTTTGACCGATTTGCGTTTGACAACGTTGCAGACCTCTTCGGCCGATACCAGGAGGTCTAGCCATGCAAGGTGACCTGTAGAATCTGGCGGGCCGGCTGCGTGGGCAATGACATCCACAACAAAACACTACCGCTTCAAATTCCCGGCGAGAGATCGTTGAACGATAGAGCGGGAACAACAACTCCGGTAGCGGTGTCGAATCTTGTGTGCGGCTCCTTTGGCTTGCGGCGACTCTTGTCCCGCTGATCTTCCCCTGCCGCGCGACGCTCGTGGAAGTGGCCGACCTCGGGCAGGCCATTCGGGCATCTAATACAATCATCGTGGGACGGGTCGTATCCGGCAGGGTGCGGTCCGATGATACGAGTGTCTCCGCAGAACTTCAGATGACCGTGCTCCGGACGCTTAAAGGACGCGCCTCTCCCAAGTCATCGATCGTCATTAGGACCAACGGCAATCGGCCCCGCCTGTTCCGTAACGCAACAGCGCCGGCCGGAGTAACGACGCGGAGTGTTACGCCGTTTACCGCTCTTTGGTTTTTTCGCGAGGAGAAGCCGCCATACACCGTTGTGCCAGTGACGCGAGGTGCCGGAGACCCCGAGCGTGCGAGTTACTGGCTGCCGGACGACGCACCTGGGGCTTCGGCAATCAGTGGAGACGTGACCAGGGCCGTAGCCGAAGAAGTCATTGCCGCGCTACGAGCGATGGCAACAGCACATCCTGAGGAGACCAAGCCGATCTATCACGTCCAAACGATTAACGGCCGGATTGATCGAAGCTATCAGCTTAGAGGACTTGCGTCCCGCGCTTTGTCACTAAGTGAAGCCATCCAAACCCTAAGCAATCAACAGGCACTGGCGCCGGTTTATCGGGAGATGGCTATCGATCGGGCTGATTATCTCCGAGCGATTGGCATCGCGGGCCTCATCGCCGCCAACGATCCCGCAGGTCCGAAACAGGCCGCCGAGGAATTCCGTGCCCTTTTTCGTGACGCCTACGTGGCCCCGATTATCCGCAGTTTGTCCGTGTACCGCAATCCGGATGACAACGAGGCGGTCCGCTCTATCGGTCACCTCGCCACCGCCTACTCCGATTTGGATATGCCTGAACTGTCAAGGGGTGCCGTTGAAGCCTTGATCGCGATCCATACGAAACAGACCTTGCCTGCATTGTTTGCTCTCCTCGATAGCCCCGACGCAGTGGTAGTCGGGCGCGCATTAAACGGAATATGCCTGTTCGTCCGGAATAGCCCTGTAGTGAACGCGGCAAGGGTCCCAATGATATCCATTATCCAAACCAAAGAGCCAGCACCTTATCGGACCCCAGAGACCGACGCCTACTGCAACATCAGCCCGACCACGAACGACAACAACCCGCCCGAATGCCGGAACTTCTGGAAAAAGTGGTGGCAGGAACATGCAGCTGACGTGATGAAATGAGTGACAATAAAGGTTTCACGCTCCAGTGGCACCGCACGGGACGGTGGGCGCTAAGTCTGGAGCCGTTTAGATCGTGCTCCTACATAGCGATTTCGAGATCCTTTCTGAGCAACATATTTTAGTGAGGTTTTCGGAAGGCGGACGCGACCGCGCGCGTGCGCGAAAGCATGTGGATTACCCAAGCAGGGTCTAACGGCAGCCCTGGTCGCCACAGCTTCGCCTTTTGGGTCGAAATAGGGTCCACCCCTTGAAGAATTGAGCCCATCCTTCCTCCGTCTCGGCAGGAATCACGTCCAGCCCCAAGACTTCACGCCGGCCTTGCGGGTTGACGCCGGTGGCGATCACTACCGCCATAGATTCCACCCGGTCGTCTTCCCGCACCTTCTCGTAGACCGCATCCACCCACACATAGCCTTCGGCGCTTGCGAGAAGTTATCCACCCGTGCTTGTCAAAACTGACCCAGG
>JAFDVU010000213.1 GCA_018268835.1 Acidobacteriota bacterium
CTGAACATCAGTTGCAACCAGCTCCGCGCGCGCGACCAGCTCAATCAGGGCGTTCGCGCATTCACCGCCGCGCAGTATCCCGAGGCGGTGGAGCACTTCAAATCCGCTTGCGACCTGGATCCCGGTTTCAGCGCGGCGCGCCTGTACCTGGCCACAGCCTACATGCAGCAGTACATCCCCGGCGTCGATTCGCCGGATAACAACAAGATGGCCCAGGGCGCCTTTGACAACTTCAAGAAGGTCCTGGACGTCGAGCCCAAGAATACCATCGCCATCGCCTCCATCGCTTCCCTCAACCTGAATCAGAAGAAGTGGGACGAGGCGCAGCAGTGGTACGACAAGCTGGTAGCGGTCGATCCCAATAACAAGGACGCCTACTACAGCATGGGCTTCATCGCCTGGTCGCGGTGGTACCCGGTCTACGGCACGGCCCGCGTCAATGCCGGCATGAAGCCGGAAGATCCCGGTCCGCTGAAGGACAAGAAGGTGAAGGAAGAGCTCAAGGCGAAGTGGGTCCCGGTAATCGATGCCGGTCTGGCCGCGCTGGACAAGGCCCTCCAGATCGACCCCGATTACGACGACGCCATGGCCTACGAAAACCTGCTCGTCCGCGAGAAGGCCGATCTTGCCGACAACAAGGAAGAGTACGACAAGCAGATCAAAATCGCCGACGACTGGGTGCAGAAGGCCCTCGAAACCAAGAAGAAGAAGGCTGAAGCCAAGAATAAACAGCCTCAGGGTATCGTCGCCGACAAGTAAGCTGGCAAGAAGATCCGTGTCGCAACGCGCGGTCCTCGCCTCCGCGAGGGTCGCGCGTTCTGCTTTTACGCCGCGTCGCGGCGGCGGATCGCGCCGATCCGGCGTCCCGCCGCCACAGGCTGCTAGAATCGAATCAGGTGCCTCCAGAGCCCGCCAGACCCTTACCGGAAACACCGCCTGACCGTGTTCCCGACCTTCCGCAGCCGTCCGCTGCGCCGGAGGCTCCGCGCCGCGCGGCCAAGGGCTCCGAAGCGTCCGCCGCCCCTTCCGGCGACCCGGTGGAGCAACTCTACCGCGAACTCGAAGCCAGCGTCCGCGAATACCGCCCCAAGGACGATCTCACCGCGCTCGAGAAAGCCTACCGCTTCGCCAGCAAGTACCACGAAGGCCAGGTCCGAAACTCCGGCGAGACCTACATGGCACACCCGGTCATGGTGGCCCACATCCTCGCCTCCATGCGCATGGACCTGGTCGCCATGCAGACCGGGTTGCTGCACGACGTGGTCGAGGATACCAGCGTCACCTCCGAGCAGGTGCGCAAGGAGTTCGGCGACGAGGTCGCCCGCTGCGTCGACGGCGTCACCAAGCTGACCAAGCTCGACGGCATCTCGGCCGAGGACCGCCACGCCGAGAGTTTTCGCAAAATGCTCCTCGCCATGGTCGAGGACATCCGCGTCATCATGGTCAAGCTCGCCGACCGGATGCACAACATGCGCACGCTGGGCTACCTGAGTCCGGAACGCCGCGAACGCATCGCCCGCGAAACCATCGAAATCTACGCTCCCATCGCCCACCGACTCGGCATGGGCAAAGTTCGCGGCGAACTGGAAGACCTCGCCTTCCAGCACCTCGAACCGGACTCCTACCAGGAGATCCTCGAAGCCATCGAATCGCACCGCGCCGCCAACGAGGAGTTCCTCATCGAAATCCGCCAGCAGGTGGAGGCCGACCTGCGCCGCGAGCACATTCCCGCGCGCATCGAAGGCCGCGTCAAGCGCCCCTATTCGGTCTTCCAGAAGCTCAAGCGCCAGAAGATCTCCATTGACCAGGTCTACGACCTGATGGCCCTGCGCATCATCACCGATTCGGTCAAGAATTGCTATGCCGCGCTCGGCGTCATCCACAACAAGTGGCGCCCCATTCCCGGGCGCATCAAGGATTTCATCGCCATCCCCCGGCCCAATCTCTACCAGTCGCTGCACACCAGCGTGGTCACGCCCCACGGCCACACGTTCGAGGTCCAGATCCGCACCGAGGAGATGCACCGCATCGCCGAGGAGGGCATCGCGGCGCATTGGAAGTACAAGGAAGGACGCCGCGGACCCGCCGCCGACGATCAGCGCATCGCCTGGCTCCGCCACCTGGTCGAATGGCAGCGCGAGGTACAGGACCCCGGCGAATTCATGAGCAACCTGAAGGTGGACCTCTACCCCGAGGAGGCCTACACCTTCACCCCGCGCGGCAAGGTGATCGTGCTGCCGCGCGACGCCACCCCGATCGATTTCGCCTACGCCATCCACTCCGACGTCGGCAACACCTGCGTCGGCGCCAAGGTCAACGGCCGCATCGTGCCGCTGCGCTCCAGCCTGCGCAACGGCGACATCGTCGAGATCATGACCCAGCCCGGCCACGAGCCGAGCAAGGACTGGCTGGCCTACGTCAAGACCACGCGCGCGCGCAACAAGATCCGCCACGTGATCAACGCGAGCGAGCGCATCAAGGCGATCGACATCGGGCAGAAGTATCTCGACAAGGAATCGCGCCGCCTCGGCGTACAGCTAGGCCGCGTCACCAAGGCGGATTTCGAGCGCGTCTCCAGCGAATACGGCTACAGCAAGATCGAGGACCTCTACGCGGCGCTCGGCTACGGCAAATATTCGGCGCGCCAGGTGCTCGCCAAACTCGCCCCCGGGCAGGTCGGGGAAGAGCAGCCCGAGGCCCGGCCGGCGCTCCCGCCCGATGGCGCGTCCGGCGGCGCGCCGCAACAGGGTGCGGTGCAGCGCGGCGAAGGCGAGGGGGTCATCAAGGTGCGCGGCATCGACGACCTCATGGTCTACCGCGCCAAGTGCTGCAACCCCATCCGCGGCGACGCCATCGTCGGCTACGTCACCCGCGGCAAGGGAGTCGCCGTGCACTCGAAGATGTGCCCCAATGTGCAGAGCCTGATGTACGACGTGGAGCGCAAAATCGAAGTGGAGTGGGCGCGTTCGGCGGAAGATACGTTCCAGGTGCGCCTCATCGTCCATACCGACGACCGCCCCGGCATGCTCAACCACCTCACGAGCGTGCTATACGCCGAGAACACCAACATCCGCAACCTCGAAGCCAAGACCGAACTCGATCACGACCGCGCCATGGTCGAAATGACCGTCGACGTGCGCGACAAAAAGCAGCTTGAAAAACTGGTCGCCGCCATGCGCCGCATCTCCGGCGTGCGCGACGTCGAACGCCTCTTCAAATAGCAATGTCCTTATCCACCGACCCCGAACACATCGCCATCTCCAAGTCGAAGGGCATCCACATCGACTGGAAAGACGGCCATCACAGCCAGTACGGCCTCACGTATCTCCGCGACAAGTGCCCTTGCGCCACCTGCACCGGAGCCCACGGCACGCCGCCGCGCCAGCCCGAAGCCGACAGTCCCTTCCCGATGTTCAAGCCCGCCCTGAAGATGCTCGGGGTGGAGCCGGTAGGCAATTACGCGATCAAGATCAATTGGAGCGACGGGCACAACGCTGGGATCTATTCCTGGGAGCACTTCCGCCGCATCTGCCCCTGCGGCGAATGCAAAGAGTAGCGCCGGCATCCCTGCCGGCGTTCTTCGCGTCTCCGCGTGAAGGCAGGCCGTCTACAGCAGCCGGAAATTAACTTCGATCTGCGCCTCGACGGTGACCGGCCGGCCGTCCTTCATGCCCGGCTTGAAGCGCCACTTGCGCACCGCGTCCATGGCCTTCTCGTCGAGACCGAGGCCGAGGCTGTGCAGCACCCGCATGTTGACCGCGTGTCCGGTGGGATCCACCTGCACGTAGAGCAGCACCGTACCCTGGTACTTGGCCTTGCGCGCTTCTTCGGAGTATTCCGGTTCGACCTTGTAGATCAACTGCGGGGCGGTCACGCCGCCGCCGACGCGGAACACGCCGCCGCCGAAGCCGCCGCCTTCACCGGGCCCGAAGCCGCCGCCCTTGCCCGATCCCACGCCGCCGCCCGAACCGCTGCCGATGCCGCCGCCCGAACCCGGTCCGTTAGACGGAGGACCGATCTTGGCCAGAGGATCGCCGTACTGCGACATGTTCACGTTGGGCATGTTGATGTCCGGCGGAGCGATGATCGTCGGTTCCATGCTCAGCTTCGGATTCAGGTTGGCGATCACCTGCTGCGGAGGTGTAAACTGCCGGAGCGCTGCTTTGGGCAGCCGTCCCTTTGCCGCCGGAAGCGGGCTCCGGTCGCCGCCGCCGCCACCGCCGCCCATCAGTTGCTTCTTCGGGGTCGCGATCGGCGGAGGCGCCAGGTCGATCGGATCGGTCAGGTGAACCACTTCCTTCATCTTTTCCTGAACCGTCTTGCTGGAAAACACCGTCAACAGCAGGATGACGAACGTGGCCTGGAATCCCGTGGAGAAAAACCACGATTTCTTCTGCCGTCCGTAGAGCCCCCAGATGTCCTTCACCGCGACCGGCTTGGACGTCACCTCAAGCGGTGGCAGCTTGGGAGGGTTGATGAGCTCTTTGACGTTCGCGATGAACGACTCATACCAGGGCGCTTCGATGTTCTCCGCGTACAGGCGCGCCAGATGGTCTTCGGGATCCGTGTGTAACCGAGTATTTGGTTGCGACAGGTCAGCCATTTTATATCCGCCAGTCCTCCCGAAGGAGACTCGCTGTCTACGCCTTATTGGACGCTTTTCGGAGCCAGGTCGTTACAGCTTTTGGAAAGTATGGGGCTGGTTTCCTGTTTATGAGTTTATCACAGACCGCCGCCGACGGATTGTAAATAAGCCACATAGCGGAAGTGGCGAGGTGCCGCCCGAGGCTGCGGGGAAAATTCCGGTTTTTGGAATTCTCGGCCGATCCCGCCGCCGTGGCACAATCGGAGGTAATGCGAATCACCGCCGTTTCCACTCCCCTCGACCAGATCCAGGCCGATGCCCTGATCGTTCCCGTCTTCGAAGGACAGAAAGAGACCCGCTTCTCCGCCGGTCCGCTATGCGACTCCGGAGAAGTCGCCGGCAAGCCGCTGGAACAGACGCTGCTCCACAACGCCTCTGGCGTGGCCGCCGCGCGCGTGCTTCTCGCCGGCGCCGGAAAGCCCGAGAGCTTCGACCCGGCCGGGATGCGCCGGCTGGCGGGCGCCGCCGTCCGCTTCCTCAAAGCCAAATCGGTGAAACACATCGCAATCTCCCTCGAAGGCGCCTACGCCTCGCCCGACTTCGCCGCGGCCGCCGTCGAAGGCGCCGTCCTCGGCGATTTCGAACCGGACCGTCACAAGACCGGCAACGACAAAAAGCAGCTCGACTCCTTCACCGCCGCAGCTTCCTTCGACGGACTCGCCGCCGCCGTCGAGCGCGCCCGCATCGTGGCCGAGGCCGCCAACTTCACACGCGAAATGGTGAACGAACCCGGCAACCTGCTCACCCCCATGCGCATGGCCGACGCCGCCCGCGCCATGGCCGCCGAACAGGGCCTCGCGTGCGAGGTGCTCGACCGCGACGCCATGGCCGAACTCGGCATGGGCTCGCTCCTCGGCGTCGCGCAGGGCAGCGCCGAGCCGCCTTGCCTGATCGTGCTGCGTTACCGCCCCGCGCAAGCCGCCGGAGCGGCCCATCTGGGACTGGTCGGCAAGGGCGTCACCTTCGATACCGGCGGCATTTCCATTAAGCCCGCCGACAGCATGGAGAAGATGAAGTACGATATGGCCGGCGGCGCCTCCATGATCGGCGCCATGCGCGCCCTGGCCCAACTCAAGCCCGCCGTTGCGGTGACCGCCTTCATCCCCTGCGTGGAGAATATGCCCAGCAGCCGCGCCCAGCGTCCCGGCGACATCGTCACCGCCATGAGCGGCAAGACCATCGAGGTGATCAATACCGACGCCGAAGGCCGCCTCATCCTGGCCGACGCCCTCACCTACGCTCGCAAACAGGGCTGCACCCACCTGGTGGACGCCGCCACTCTCACCGGCGCCATCGTGGTCGCGCTCGGTCACCTGCACGTCGGCCTCTTCACCAACAACGACGCGCTCAAGGACCGCCTTCTCGCCGCCGCCAAAGCCGAAGGCGAGCGCATGTGGCCCATGCCGCTGGACGACGACTATCGCGATTACCTCAAGACCCCCTTCGCCGACATCGCCAACGTCGGCGGACGCTGGGGCGGGGCCGTCACCGCCGCCATGTTCCTGAAGGAATTCGCCGAGGATACCCCGTGGGTCCACCTCGACATCGCCGGCACCGCCTGGCTTGACGACGGCAAACCGTTCCTGGCCAAAGGCCCGACCGGCATCACCGTCCGCTCGCTGGTCCGCCTGGCCATGGACTGGAAGGAGTAGCGTGATGAGACTCGCGGCGCTTCTCGCCTTGTGCGCGCTGGCGGCGCCGCCCGCGCGCGCCGCCGACACGGCCTCCATTGAGAGTGTGGTCAAGGCCGTCTACGAGACCATCTCCGGACCCGCCGGCCCGCGCGATTGGGTCCGCTTCCGCGCGCTCTTCGCCGAGGGCGCACGGCTCATCCCCATGCGCCCCTCGGCGCAAGGTCCCTCCGCCGTCGTCATGACGCCGGAGGAATACGCGCAGCGCACCTCCCCGGTCTTCGAAAAGAGCGCTTTTTACGAGGCTCCAGTCGCGCAGCGCGTCGAATCGTTCGGCGCCATCGCGCACGTCTTCAGTACCTACGAAAGCCGCCGCGCGCCCGGGGAGAAGCCCTTCGCGCGCGGCATCAACAGCTTCCAACTCGTCCAACAGGGCGGTGCGTGGAAGATCATGACCATCCTCTGGGACACCGAACGCGAAGGCAACCCGCTCCCGGAAAAATACTTGAAGTAATCGCCGGCGATTACTTCTTCGGAGCCGCTGGAGCCGCTTGCTTCACCGCCGGAGCCGCTTTCTTCACCGCTGGAGCCGTCTTCCTCACCGCCGGGGCCGGCGCCGGACCCTCGCGCTTGACCGTCACCGAGACAATCCGCACCGGCGTGACCGGCTTGTTGTTCGCGCCGGTCGGCACGTTCGCGATCTTGTCCACCACGTCCTGCCCTTCCACCACCTGCCCGAAGATCGTGTACAGCCCGTTCGGCGGATCGAGCGAGGGATACGGCACCTGCGTGATGAAGAACTGGCACGCGCCCGTGTGAGGGGAGCCGAGGTTGGCCATGCCCAGCCGTCCCGGACGGTCGAACTTCAGGGTCGGGACCACTTCGTCCTTGATGGTGAAACCGCAATCGTGCGCGCCGGTTCCCGTCGGGTCGCCGGTCTGGATCATGAAGTTTTTGATCACACGGTGAAACGTCACGCCGTTATACAGCGGCCTGGCCACCATGGCGCCGGTCTTGGGGTCCTTCCACGCCTTGCCGCCGCGCGCCAGCGCCATGAAGTTCTGCACTGTAACCGGCGCCTCCTTCTCGTAGAGGATGGCCACGATGGTGCCCATCGACGTGTGGAACGTGGCGTACAAGCCGGGTTCGCGCGCGGGAGTGGCGGGCGCCGGCGCGGCCTTCTGTGCCGCCGGGGGCGTCGCGGCCTTCTTTTGCGGTGCGGGCGTGGTCTGCGCGAACGCGGCAGCGGCGGTCAGCGCCAGAACAACGGACAATCGGTTCATCATCTCTCCTCGAATCAACCATTTTATTCCAAAGAAGCGATGCGCCGGCCCCTTTTCGCCCTCTCGCGCTCTTCCGGCCGGGTCCAGCCCGAAGTTGCCCTACTCCATCGAGATTTGCGCCGCGGGTATGCGCGATGTTCCAATCGTCGCTAGTGCTCGAACAATCCGTCACTGTCCCCGGCCGCGCCAACCTGATCGGCGAACACATCGATTACCACGGCCTCCCGGTCCTTCCCATCGCCCTGCGCCGGGCGATTCACGTGCGCTTCATGCCGCGCGACGACCGTCGCATCCACGCCTCCAGCGGGACCTACGGCCAACGCGAGTTCGAGTGGACCCACGGGCTCGCGCCCGTCGCCGCGGGCGATTGGGAGAACTACCTGCGCGCCGCCGCGCAGACCGTTGCCGGGCGCTGGGGGCTTGGCCGCGGCATCGACGCCGTCGTCACCAGCGATCTGCCCGCCGCCGCCGGACTCTCCTCTTCCTCCGCGCTGCTGGTGGCCTTCACGCTCGCGCTGCTCCGCGCCAATGAGCGCTACGCCTCCTTTGAAAGCCTGATGGAGGTGTTGCCCGATGGCGAGCAGTTCGTCGGCACGCGCGGCGGCGGCATGGATCACGCCGCGGTGCTCGGCTCCAGGGAGGGCTGCGCCTCGCTGATCGCATTCAACCCGGTCGCTATCCGCCACGTTCCCATCCCGGCCTCGTGGGGCTTCCTCGTGGCCCACTCCCGGGTCCATGCCGAAAAGTCCGGCGCCGTCCGCGAACGCTACAACGCGATCCGGACGGAAGGCGCCCAGGCTATGCGGGAAAATCGCCAACTCCAGGAGCTTCTACAACTTACCAAAACCGAGGTTCTGTTTCACGTGAAACAGCCGGTGCTCCAGCACGTGGTCACCGAGGCCATACGGGTGCGCGAAGCCGTCCACGCGATGGAGCACGACCAGCCCGAAGTCTTCGGCCGATTGCTGCTGGAAGCGCACGCCTCGCTGCGCGACAGCCTGCGCATCAGCGTGCCCGCGGTGGATCGCCTGGTGGAAGCCGCCATGCACTCGGGCGCGCTCGGCGCCCGCCTGACCGGAGGCGGCTTCGGCGGCTGCGCGGTGGTCTTCTGCCGCCGCACGGACCTGGCACGCGTCCGCGCCGGTCTCCTCGAACGCTTCTATGCGGGCGACCCCGGCCACATCATCGACGCCGAAGCAGCCGCAGGCGCAGTACACTCGTAGTTCACATGCAGCTTCACACCATCGACTGGATCATCGCGTTCTTTTGCATCGCGATCTGCTTCGTGCCGGCGCTGTTCTTCGGAAAACGCTCGGGCAAGAGCACGGCGGAGTTCTTCGCTTCGGGCCGCTCCGTGCCGTGGTGGCTCGCCGGCATCTCGATGGTTGCCACCACCTTCTCGAGCGACACCCCCAACCTGGTCGCGAACTTCGTGCGCACCCAGGGCGTGGCGGGCAACTGGCAGTGGTGGGCCTTCACCATGACCGGCGTGTCCACGGTGTTCTTCTATGCCCGCCTGTGGCGCCGCTCCGGCGTGCTCACCGATCTGGAGTTCTACGAGCTGCGCTACTCCGGTAAAGCCGCCAGCGCCGTGCGCGGGTTCCGTGCCGTCTACCTGGGCTTCTTCTTCAACTGCATCATCATGGCCACCGTGAACCTGGCGGCGTGCAAGATCGCGGCGGTGTTGTTCGGGCTGGACCGGTGGCAGACGCTGCTCGCGGTCGGCATCCTCAACGTGGTCTTCGCCACCCACTCCGGATTGTGGGGCGTACTGGTGATCGACATGGTGCAGTTCTTCATCAAGATGAGCGCCGTGATCGCCGCCGCCTACTTCGCCGTCACGCTGCCGCAGGTAGGCGGACTCTCCGGACTGGTCACCAAGCTCTCCCACCTCCACGGTCCAGGCAACGTGAACTACCTGGCGATGCTGCCCGATTTCACCAACAACTGGGATCTCGCGGTGGGCGTCTTCGTCCTGCCGGTGACGGTGCTGTGGTGGAGCGTGTGGTATCCCGGCGCCGAACCCGGCGGCGGCAGCTACATCGCGCAGCGCATGCTGGCTTCGAAATCGGAGCGCGACGCGCTCGGCGGCACGCTCTTCTTCAATGTCGCGCACTACGTCCTGCGGCCGTGGCCGTGGATCCTGGTCGGGCTGGCCTCGATTGTGGTTTACCCCGAGTTGAGCGACATCCACCGCGCCTTTCCGAACGTTCCTCCCGCGCTGATCGGCCACGATATCGCGTTCCCCGCGATGCTACGCTTCCTGCCCGCGGGCTGGGTCGGGCTGATGGTGGGCGGTTTGGTGGCGGCCAATTCCTCCACCATCCTCACGCACCTCAACTGGGGCGCCTCTTACCTGGTGCACGATTTCTACCGCCGCTTCGTGCGGAACGACGCCGAAGAGCGCCACTACGTGGTCGCCGGACGGGTCGCCACCGTGATCCTGTTCGTCTGCTCCTCGGGCATGGTCTTCCTGCTGGACACCGCCAAGGACAGCTTCAACCTGCTGCTGCAGGTGGGCGCGGGCACGGGCCTGCTCTACCTGGTGCGCTGGTTCTGGCATCGCGTGACCGCGTGGTGCGAGATCGCGGCCATGATCAGCTCCTTCGGCATCTCCGTGCTGTTCCTGGTCCTCAAGAAGAACGGCATCGACGTGGGCAACACGCAGCAGCTCATCATCACCATCGCGGTGACCACGGTGTGCTGGGTCGCCACCGCCTACCTCGGACCTCAGAACGATCCGGAGACGATGCAACGCTTCTTCGAAAAGGTCCACCCCGGGACGGAGGATTTCCGCGGCGCGCTGGTAGGCTGGGTCGCCGGATGCCTGATGATCTGGAGCGCGCTGTTCGCGGTGGGCAATGTGCTTTACGGACGGCTGGGATACGCGCTCGCGCTCACGCTGTTGTTCGCGATCAGCGGCACCGTGGTGATCCGCACGGTGAAGAAGCTCTGGAAATCGGACGACACTGCAACGGAACACGCATGAGCGACACTTCGCGGCGGGATCTCCTGAAACTGGCCGGGCTGGCGGCCATCGGGGCGGGCGCGGCGCGCGCCCAATCGAGCATGGCGGATACGAAGTTCGAGCCGAAGGAAAAGGTGCGGCTCGGAGTCATCGGGGTCGGCGGGCGCGGCAATTCGCTGATCGATAACTTCAGCGCGGTGCAGAACGTCGAAATCGGGGCGCTCTGCGACGTGGTGGAAGACAAAGTCAGGCGCGCGCAGGCGCGGCTCGACCGCAAGGGCAAGGTCAACCGCCCGATCGCGCTCTACACCAGGGGCGACCACGATTTCGAAAACCTGGTCAAGCGCGACGATCTGGATCTCATTGTGGTCGCGACCCCGTGGGTCTGGCACACCCCCATGGCCGTCGCCGCCATGAAGCAGGGCAGGCACGTGGCGGTGGAAGTGCCGGCCGCGCGCACCATCGAAGAGTGCTGGGAACTGGTCAATACCAGCGAGGCCACGCGCCGCCACTGCATCCAACTGGAGAACTGCTGCTACGGCTACAACGAGCTGATGGTGCTCAACATGGTGCGTGCCGGGCTGTTCGGCGAACTCACGCACGGCGCCGGAGCCTACAATCACGACCTGCGCTCCATCCTCTTTTCCGCCACCGGAGAAGGCGAGTGGCGCCGCTTCGAACACCTCAACCGCGACGGCAACCTCTATCCGACCCACGGCCTCGGACCGGTAGCGCACTACATGGACGTCAACCGCGGCGACTGCTTCGAGACGCTGGTTTCGATGAGTTCGCTCTCGGCCGGCCTGCAGACGTACCGCAAGGAGAAGATCCCGGCCGGCGATCCGCGGCAGAACGAGGTCTACAAGGAGGGCGATTTCAACGTCAGCCTGATCCGCACCGCGCGCGGCCGCGTGATCGAACTCGAGCACAACGTGAGCAGTCCGCAACCCTACGACCGCATCAACCTGATTGCCGGCAGCAAGGGCATCTTCCGCGATTACCCGCCGCGCGTCTACTTCGACGGCGGCCGCGGCGACGAATTCGGGCCGCTCGATCCCTACAAGCAAAAGTACGAGCATCCGCTGTGGACCCGGATGGGCGAGATCGCCAAGGACCTGGGCGGCCACGGCGGCATGGACTTCATCATGGCCTACCGGCTGATCGAGTGCATGAAGAACGGGACCGCGCCGGACATCGATGT
>JAFDVU010000214.1 GCA_018268835.1 Acidobacteriota bacterium
TGGGGCCTCAACAACGGCTGGTGGCGGTTTGTTTCGCTTCCGGAAGTCATCGAGGTTGTGCTGGCCAATGCCCTGGGGTCCGCGGTGAGCACCGCGCTGATTTTGACGTTGGCGCCGCCCGGCTTTCCGATGTCGCTCTATGTACTGGAATTCCTGCTGTGCTGTATCGCCACCGTGGGCATCCGGGTCTGCGCTCGAGTTTTGTTCGTGGCCTTGAATCGGAAGAAGAGCACCGTCCGGCAGAAGGTACTGATCTACGGCGCCGGTGAAGCCGGTTCCCTGCTGGCCCGCGAGATCGACGCAAATCCGTCGCTCGGTTATCGCATCGTAGGTTTCATCGATGACGACCACTCCAAGAAACGGATGTCGATTCAGGGCGCCCTGGTGCTGGGAGGCCGCAATGAACTCGCCGCCGTAGCAAGGCGTTTCGATGTTCATCAGGTGCTGGTTGCCATGCCTTCCGCCACTGGCACTCAGATGGTCAGCGTCCTGGAGGCGTGCCAGAAGGCTGGTCTCAAATTTCAGACGATTCCCACGTTCGGCAGCATGATCCGGGGCCACGCGCTCGCGAGCCAGATTCGGGAAGTCGCGGTCGAAGACCTGCTGGCGCGCGCTCCAGTCGAAAGCGATCGGACGCCGGTGTCGGCCAAACTCAACAACAGGGTGGTCCTGGTGACCGGCGCGGCGGGTTCCATCGGGTCGGAGTTGTGCCGGCAGATTGCCGGCTTTCAGCCGCGCGCCATCGTCGGATTTGAAATCGGTGAGAGCGCGCTATTCGAACTGGACCTGGAGATGCGCCGGACGCATCCCGGCGTCGCGTTCCATCCGGAAATCGGAAGCATTCAGAATCCCCGGCGCCTGGCGGAGATCTTCGCGCGATACGCTCCGTCGGTTGTGTATCATGCCGCCGCGTACAAGCACGTCCCCATGATGGAGGCTCACGTCTTCGAAGCAGTGGAGAACAACGTGTTCGGCACTTACAATGTCGCCATGGCCGCGGCTACCCACCATGTCGCGGACTTCATCATGATCTCCTCGGACAAGGCCGTGAGACCCAGCAGCATCATGGGCGCCACCAAGCGGGTAGCGGAACTTCTGATGCTCGCGCTCGAAGATCAGGGCACCCGTTACATCGCAGTGCGGTTCGGCAACGTGCTGGGCAGCAGCGGCAGCGTGGTCCCACTGTTCAAGCGCCAGATCGCCGCCGGGGGGCCATTGACCGTGACGCACCCGGAGATGCGGCGTTACTTCATGACGATTTCCGAGGCGGTGCAGCTGGTTCTTCAGGCGTCCACCGTTGGGACCGGCGGCGACATCTTCGTTTTGGATATGGGCGAACCGGTGAAGATCGTCGACCTGGCTCGCAACCTGATCCTTCTCTCCGGCCTGGTTCCGGACAAGGATATCGCCATTGAGTTCACCGGCGTCCGGCCAGGCGAAAAGCTGCACGAGGACCTGAACGCGTTCAATGAGGACACCATTCAGACCGTGCACGAAAAGATCCGCATCTTCGCCGGAAACGGGATCCCCAAGCGGAATACCATGGCGTATCTCGACGAACTGAGGGAGATCTGCCTCACGCGCGACACCACCCAGCTCGTCCTCACCTTGAAAGAAATCGTCCCCGATTACAACCCAGGCGGACAACTGTTGCGGCGGGCGCTGAAGTCGCAGTCAGCCGGCGCCGAGGCGGTGCTGGCTGCGAGTTGAAGCTGACCATGTCGGCCCCTGTCCAAGTGATGGTTCTCGACCTCGCGGCGGTGGTCCCGTATTACACGGCCCATCTGTGCGCTGCGCTGCGGCGCTGTCCCGGGGTCGAGACGCGGCTGGCCTCGATCACCTATCAATACGATCCGGAGTGTTTCCGCCGCTTCGGCGTCTGCAACCGACCGGGGCTCCTGGACCTGACATGGCGGCTCCGGCGCCTGCCCGCGAGCCTTCGCCGCGCACTCAAACTGGCGGAGTGCCTGATCAACATGACTGCCCTGTGGATCCGGTTCGCGCTCGCACGGCCGGACATCCTGCACGTCCAGTTTCTGGCCCTGACGGGAAACCGGATCCCGGGAGAGGCGCTGTGGCTCCGCGCGGTGCGTGCGCTGGGCATCCGGGTGGTGTACACGGTGCACAACGTGCTTCCACAGGACCCGCGGCCCGGGGACCGCGCGAACTACCGGCGCGTCTACGGGCTTGCGGACCGATTCGTCTGTCACGATGACACCGCGGCGCGGCGCATGACGACGGAATTCGGGGTCGGCGCGGCGCGGATTTCAGTGATCCCCCACGGACCGCTGTTCGAGCCTCGCGGCGCGGCGAACGTTGCGGAGGCGCGCCAACGGCTCGGTTTCGTGGAAGACGATTGCGTGGTTTTGTGGCAGGGAATCGTGCGGCCCTACAAAGGGCTCTCGTTCCTGCTGCAGGCGTGGAAGCGGCTGTGCGCGGAGCCGCACCGCGGGTCCCTGGCGATCGTGGGTACCGGAGCGCCGGAAATGCTGCGCGCCGTGGAGGAGGAAGTGAGCGAACTGGCTTTGGCTTCCACGGTTCGGCTCGAATTGCGGTTTGTCTCGCTTGCCGAACTTGCCGCCTGGCATGCCGCTGCCGATGTGCTGGTGTACCCGTACCGCGAGATCACGACGAGCGGCGCACTGCTGACCGGGATCGTGTGGGGAAAGGCGGTCGTCGCTACACGCCTGCCAGCATTCGAGCGCCTTCTCAACGACGGCGAGAGCGCCCTCCTGGTCCCCTGTGGCGACGTGGACGCGTTGGCGCGGTCGTTGCGGCGCGTGATCGAGGAACCCCTGTTGCGGCGGGAACTGGGCGCGCGCCTCGCCTTGCGGCAGAGCGCGATCCCACGTTGGCGGGAGATCGCGGAGCGCACGCATGAAGCGTATGCGTCGGTGGTTTGCGAATCCCCGGGTTTCACCAGCCAGGCGGCATCCACATGACCGCCGTAGTACAGGTCGAAAGCGATTCCGCTTCCCGGCTGGCGCGCAGGGAGTTGTGCACCCTGCTGCGCCATTCCTCGCACTACCTGGCGGGGCTGTCGGGCGGGCTGGTGGTCGGGCTCGTCTCCTTCCCGATCTTCACGCGGGCCTTTTCTCCCGCGGAGTACGGCCTCATGGACCTGGCGCAGCGGGTGGTGGTGATGCTGGCCATCGCGTCCAAAGCGGGGCTGCAGAACGCGGTACTGCGCTTCTACGACAAGGACCGTTTCGCCGCGGATCCGCCCGAGGCCCGCCGCTTCTACTCCACCATGTATTTGGGCACGCTGGGTACGGCGCTGGCGGTAACGCTGGTCTTCCTCGCGTTCCGGGGATTGATTCCCGGCAGGATCTGGGGCCCGATTGCCGGCTTGAGCGGACTGGTGCTGTCGCTGGCGCTGCTGCGCTCCCTGGCTGCGACCCTGTGGGGCTTCCTACGCATCGAAGAGCGCACCAAGGCGTTCAACGCGACGACTGTCGGTACGCGCGCGGCAACGGTGGCGGCGATTTTAGCGCTCCTTCCGCTGGCGGGGCGGACCGCTCACACCTACTTCCTGGGCACGGTGATGGTGGAAGGGGTGCTGGTACTGGCGTTGACCGCTGCCCTGCTGCGGCGCAAGGTACTGCGCCTGGCATCGTTCGACACCGCGCTATTCCGAGCCGGCGTGATGTTCGGCCTGCCGCTGGTTGTGTACGAACTCGCCTTCGCCGCTCTCGGATCGGCCGACCGGTTCCTGGTGCGCCACTACCTCGGGGCGAACGTACTCGGCTTCTACTCGGTGGCGTACGGACTGGCGGAGCACGCCGGCGATCTGCTGGTGGGCCCGCTGGTTCTTGCCATCCTCCCGATTTACATGCGGATCTGGACTTCGTCCGGCCCGCGGAAGACGACCGAGTTTCTCAACCTGGTCTGGGATCTCTTTCTGATGGCCGCGGCGGGGATCCTGGCGATCGCGATCGCAACCGCGCGGCCGCTCGTGGTGCTGCTGGCATCGTCGCGCTACGCAGGCACGGAACATCTGATTCCGCTGCTGTTGGGCGGTCTTTTTATCTACGCCAACTACGTGTTCGTCGCCGCCGGGCTGCTGATTCAGAAACGCACCATGACGATGGCGGGCCTGCTGGTGGTAGCAGCGGTCTTCAACATCGCGCTGAACTGCCTGCTGCTGCCGGTGATGGGTCTCAACGGCGCCGCGCTGGCGAGCCTGCTCAGCTATGCGTTATGCATCCTGCTGCTTGCGCGTGCATCGAGTCGCGTCCTGCCGCTAAGGCTCGACGCAGCCGCGTGCGCCAAATACCTGGCGGCCGGCGCTGCGGCGGCCTGTGCCGGGCAGCAGATTGGTTATTCCGCCCTGGTGCCGGGCATCCTGTCGCGCGGCGCGGTATCACTGACGGTCTACCTGCTGATTCTCTACGCCCTCGACCGCCGGGTCCGTGGCGCGGCGCTCCGGGCGGTGCGGGCCGTGAAAACCTGAAATGACGGCTTTCGATCCATCACCGGCGATCGTGGTCGACGCGGACAAACTGTCGCAGGTCGCGATTCTCCAGGAACTCGGACACCTCGGCATCCCCGCCGCGGCGGTCTCGTCCGACGCCCGGCCCGCCGGTTTTGCGTCGAAGTATCCGGCGTGGAAACTGCGTTCTTCCGTTCCATCCTACGACCCGGCCTTCGTGGATTTCCTGCTATCGGCGGCGCCGCGTGGAGTGATCTTCTGCTCCAATGACGCCAATGCCGAGAACCTCGCGCGCCATCGCGAAGATCTCTCGGCTGCGGGCTTCAAGCTGCTTTTGTCCAGCCCCGGAGTCCTGGATCGGGTAATCTCCAAGGACCGGCTCTACCGGACCGCCATGGAATGCGGGGTCTCAGTGCCCAGGTGTTCGCTGGTCGCAACCGCGGCGGAACTGGAGGCCAAGGTCGCGGAGTTCGGCCTGCCCATGATCCTCAAATCCACGAACCTGGCCGGAGGAGTTTACCGCTTCGTACACGGGAGCGAGTCCGCCGCCGGCGTGTTCCGCCGGATGACTGAGATTGTCCGCAGTGAACCCTTTCGTCATCGCGGAGCCGGCCTGATGGCGCAGCAGTGGATTTCCCAGGAAGGGATGCGCCTGTGGAACTTCAACGCCTGCGTGAGGGACGGCGATATCCTCGCCTCCTTCATGGGAGAGCGGTTGCGGACCGACATGCGGCCGGACGGCACGCTCGGCAGCGTGCTCCTCTTCGGCAGGACGGCGCACCATCCGGCCCTCGCCGAGGACAATCGCCGCCTCCTCCGCCACCTCCGCTTCAGCGGCATCGTGGAGACGGAGTGGTCCGCACCGGCTGCTGGTTCCGGCACCCGATATCTTTACGATTTCAACCCGCGGCCCAGCGGAAACATTCGTTGGGCGTCTCGCAGCGGGGTGTCCCTGGTGCTGCCATACTACCGGGCCGCTCTCGGCCTGCCTGTCAGCCCCCAGACGATGAAGAGCGGTATCGTCTACGCCAAGGTGCTGTACCACACCTGCGATTGGATGGAGGCGCTGACCAATCCGCGCTTCACCACGAGGCAAAAGCTCGCCGTGGTGCGCGACGATCTGCTGGCCACCGCCGGGTGCTGGCGCCACGCCGTGGACGTGCTGGATCCCCGCGACCTGGGGCCGTCCCTGCACGCCTGCGCGGGCCTCGCCGCCGCCCTCGGAGATTCCGCGCACCGCTTCCTGCAGAGCTTCAGGCCGCCCGGACTTCGCCACGCCGGAACCAGCGACATGAGCGCACGCTGACCATGCCCCGCTCCTACGACAGCCCGCTTCAGCTTCTGCCCTACCCCGGCGGCAAGCGCTTCGCGTTTACCATCATTGATGACACCGACGCAGCGACTCTGGAGTCCGTTCGCCCGGTTTACGAGTACCTGCATTCGCTGGGCCTGCGAACCACCAAGACGGTTTGGGCCATCGAACCGGAATCGCCCCCGTCCGACCCCCGGGATGCCGGTGACACCCTCGAGCGTGCGGAGTACGCCGACTACATCCGTCTCCTGCGTAGCCGCGGATTCGAGATTGCGCTGCACAACGTCTCCGCCGGCAATAACACCAGAACCCGCATCGAATCGGGCATGGAACGTTTCCGCCAAGTCCTGGGCGAGTACCCCGCGATCAATGTTCATCATGAGAAGAATCGGGAGAACGTCTACTTCGACTTCGCGCAAACCGGCGGCGAACGTCCGCCGCTCTTCCAAACTGCTCTGCTTCGGCGTCTCCACCGCGTGGTGAGACCAAATGGACGCCCGGCGGCGGCGTCCGCTCACGCGTGTGTCGGCCAGGACGAGCGCAGCCCGTACTTCTGGGGCGACCTGTGCAGGACCAGGATCAAGTACGTGCGCACGAATGTCTTCTTCCGCGATCTCAACACGATCAAGTGCAACCCCTGGATGCCGTACTCTTCGCCGCACACCCCGTTCGTGCGTCACTGGTTCGACAGTTCAAACGGGCAGGACGCGGAGTGTTTCAACGCCATTCTCAGCCAACCGAATATCCAGGCACTGAAAGACGAGTGCGGCTGCTCCATTCTGTACACGCACTTCGGCAAAGGATTCGTTCAGGACGGAAAGGGAGGGCCGGACCTGAACCCCGAGACCAAACGGCGGCTGCAAGTCATCGCCGGCGACGCTGATGGTTGGTATGCGACGGCCGGCGAAATCCTCGACCGGTTACTCGCGTTTCAACGGCTGGCGGTACTGCCCCTGGAGGCCGGCGCTGCGATCGCCAACCGCAACCCGTTCGATGTCGATTCGGTGACGCTGCGCGCCCGTCCCGGGTGTGTTTACTGCGACGCCGCCGGCGGAGCAGTCGCTGCGGATCCCCGTGGTCTGATCGTGCTGCCCGGTTTAGCCGCCGGCCGCGCAGTCGTGCTCCTGCGGCAAGAGGCGTGTAACGCTCTCAGGCCTTGGCACCAGCGCTCAGGGCATCCTGTCCGCCTGGACGTGGAGACCCTTGCCCGGAAGTTCACGGGGTGGCGCAAAGAGCAATCGCATGGTGCCGCGCCGGCCATTCCGCTGGTGACTTCCATGGTCGCCCCGACCGCTGCCATGGCGCAGTCGACAGGAAACTCCGGCGTGACCAGAGACTGAGGGCGCGGGCATGGGTGCGGACACAGCCACTAGCGGACGCAGCGCTGCGGACCGCCGTTGGTTACGGCGCCTCTGGCTGCGGACGACGGACCTGGTGGCGGTGGACTCCCTCCTGCCCGCCGGATCCCCTCCGATTAGTGCAATGGACGGTGGACCACACGGTGGCTCACGCGCTCCTGGCCGTGTTGCCGGTGTTGCAGGAACACCGCCGGCATGTGTTGTGGCTTGTGCGCCTGCGTTCCGCTGCGCCAGCACCGGCTGGTTCGCTCGGTGATGGCGCGGGATATTTGACTCGGCCTCGGGAGCCTGGCTCCCGGGTGGTGGTGCAGACATCAGACAATGTTTATCCAGACGACATTCCGACTCCTGACCTTGGGGGCCCTCCTGGCTTGGCCGTTGCTCGCCGCGCCTCCCAGAATCTTCTTCTCCGATCTGGAGAGCGGACCTAACTCGGGCGGACAGAACAACGGCGGAGCTTTCGTCAGCATCTATGGCGCGGGTTTCGGCTCGTCCCGCGGGAATTCCGTGGTGACCATCGGCGGGGGAGCGGCACTGGGCTACCCGATATGGACCAGCACCCGGATCACGATCCAACTCGGCGCCGCAGCCAAGACCGGAAACATTACCGTAAAGACGCCGGCTGGAGTCTCCAACGGCGTTCCCTTCACGGTACGGCCCGGCGACATCTACTTTGTCGCCACCACCGGCAAGGACAGCAACAGCGGGAGTTTTTCCGCGCCCTGGCTGAGTTTGCCCAAGGCTCGGGACGCGATCCGGCCCGGCGACATCGTCTACGCCCTGGACGGCGTGAGCCTGACGACCGGCGACGAATGGGACGCGGCTTTGCTGCTCCGCTCCGGCGGATCGGACGGCCTTCCCAAGGCCCTGATTGCCTACCCCGGAGCCACCGTCACCATCGGCAGCGTTGGCGGTCCCCTGGTAGGCATCCGTTCTACTGATTTCAGCGCGGGTGGAGGCGCGTGTCCCGGCTACTGGGTATTTGCCGGACTCACATTGCGGGGCTCAGGTAGCGCCATGGCGTTGGCCGGCCCGTCCTCGAAGTGGCGGATCGTCGGCAACGACATGTCCTGCCCGAATGGAGACGGAGCCGCCGCCTGCTTTGAAACCGCCCAGGCGACATGGGTCACCATGTTCGGCAACCGGATCCACCAGGCCGGCAAGGAGAACGCTTCTGCACTCTACCACGGCGTCTACTTCTCAACCGACAGCAACCACCTGGACGTCGGTTGGAACACGATCGAATATGTTCGCGGCTGCCGCGGCTTACAGGTGCATTCTTCGCCGATGGTCGCCAATACCGGGTTCAACCAGTACGATATCGCTATCCACGACAACCTGATCCACGATACACAGTGCGACGGCATTGATTTGGCGACGGTCGATCCCTCCAAAGGGAAGGTTGCCGTGTTCAACAACATCATCTATAACGCTGGCCAGGGCCCAAACAACCGGGAGCGCACCGGGCACTGGTCCTGCATCCTCGTTGCCGGGAACACCAATGCCGGATCCCCCGGAGGCGGTGTCGTCGATGTCTCCAACAACACGCTCTACAACTGCGGTTCCTTCGCCACTCCGCCTTACGCGGACTCGCGAAGCGCCATTTCGAACGGTGGGCATAACCCGAACCTCCGGGTTTGGATTCGCAATAACATCGTCTACCAGCTTCCCGGCGCGCCGTACCTGACCATTTGGACCCAATCCGGAATCTGCCGGGATTCAAGCAACTGTTCGGGAATCTATGGGACCAACAACCTTTTCTTCGGCAACGGGCCGGCGCCGTCAAACACAAACATCGCGCGTTCCGTCAGCAGGGATCCGCTTCTCGCCGATGTCTCGCACTACGATTTCCACCTGCGGGCCGACAGTCCGGCGCGCAAAGCCGGAGTCGCCACCGACGCCTCGACGGATAAGGATGGCTTCGCGCGCGGCGGAGACGCGGGGATCGACCTCGGGGCCTTGCAGTTTGTGCCGGCCGGCCTGGCCGATTTGCGTTGTGACGCCCCGTTTCTGCTCACGCCCGGTTCTCTCTCCTGCAGTCTGAAACTCACCGCGTCCCTGACCGAGAGCGTCAAACTGGCCATCGGCAGCGATAATCCGGACTTGATCTTCCCCGGGGATCCGGAATTGCAGCCAGGCCAAGCCGTCTTCAACTTCCCAGTCAAGTCCTCGGCGGTCGCGATTCGCATCGCGGCCACCATCTCAGCGACGCTCGCCGGATCGAGCCGGTCGGCGACACTCTGGCTGCTGCCTCCCGGCGACAGCGGACCGGCGATCCTGTCCGTGCTCAACGGCGCGAGTCTCCTCCCCGGATCTCTGGCGCCCGGAGGCATCGTGACCGTGATGGGTCTGAACCTGGGGCCGCCTACACCCCTTGCTGCGGCGCAGGCAGCGATGACCGTTTTGGGAGGGACCTCCGCCGAGTTCGACGGCGTCCCCGCGGAACTGATATGGGTCAGCGCGGGTCAGTTGAACGCCGTCGCGCCTCCCGATATCGCGGGCAAGGCTCAAGTGCAATTGGCTGTCGTGGCAAACGGACTGCGATCCAACCCCGTTGACCTCTCCGTGTCCACCACCGCGCCCGGGATCTTCACGCTCGCTTGTACCGGTACCGGGCCGGCGGTGGCCTGGAACGAGTATGGAACGCTAAATTCATCTGCCGTCCCGGCGCAGAGGGCGGCCGCCGTGACCTTCTATGCCACCGGACTGGGAGAGACGGAAAGGGATTCACATCCGATCGCTCCGCTCTCCGTTTCCGTGGCGGGCCTCGATGCGGGAATCCTGCTCGTCGGGGCGGCACCGGGCCTTCCTCCGGGGCTGTTTCAGATTCAGGTTCGGCTACCGGATCTGGGTACCGGTGGCTCGCACCCCCTGCTGCTGAAGGCGGGAGCCGCTGAAAGTCAGCCCGGCGTCACCGTTGCTGTCCAATAAACCAGGTGTCCGCACACGAAAACGAACGGAGACCGCCGGTGCGGACGCAGACCGAGCATGCCATGACCCTCGAGCGCCGACGGACAGGACATGAGTCGGGCGGGGCCTATGCTTGACCGGATCATCCAGCAGAGGAGGCAGGACGCCGAATCGAGGATCCTGCGCAACTACCGGGAGAGGTTCCAGTCGTTCGCCATGCTGGTTCCCAGCGCACGCTACGGCATCTATGGTGCGGCGAAGGCGCTCTTGCGTGCCGGCGACCGAGTGATCATATCTCCGATCACATGCCGCAGCGTCATCCGCGCACTCCTGGCCGCCGGGGTGCATCCCGTGTTCGCGGACATCGAACTGGATACGGGCAATATCGATCCCGCCCGGCTTCCGAACGCCCTGTCCGCATCGACAACCGCGATCGTGACGACCAACCTCTATGGCAATCCGGATTCCATCGTCGAATTGAGGAGCGTCGCCCGCAGCCGCGGACTCCTTCTCATCGAAGACTGCGCTCACGCGATGCACACCACCGTGGACGGAAAGCCGGTCGGCTGTTTCGGAGACATCGCTTTGTTCAGTTTTAAGAAATACTTCAACCAGTCGGGCGGCGTCGTAACTGTGCGGGATCCCTCCGCCGCGGCCGCCGTTGCCAGGCTCGCCCGAACCGAAATTGTTTCGCCTCCGGAGCACGAAGAAAGGGCCAGGTATCTGCAATATGTCGTGGAGAAAGAAGCCTCGCATGCCGTTGCTGCGGCGCTGTCCGCAGTCTACCGGCTGTTACGCGACGCCGGGAGCCGCGTGCCGCGCGCCGGCGAGCCATTGCCCGCCCCCCAGAACCACGAGGAGCAGGCGCCCTTCTCCCGGATCCTTCCCACGACTGCCGTCCTCTTGAGAGTGGGAGAAATGCTCGCGCGCATCGGGGAGATCGTCGCTGAGCGAAAGGCGGCCGCGCAGGCGCTGATCGCAGAGTGCCCCCTGCCGCTGAAGAGAAGCCGGCTGAGCCGCGACGTCTGCTACCTTGCCGTGCCTTTCGGGACCACGCGGCGCGACAAGATCGTTGCCACCATGCAGGCGCGCGGAATCCCGACCTACTTTCTCTATTCGCCGCCCATGAACGAGTTGTTCGGCGTGCCGCACGATGACTACAAGCCCGACGAGGGGCTGGTTCGCGAGTGGTGCCGCACGATACTCCCCATCAACCCGCGATTCGGCCCCCAGTACCTGGAGTGCATCGGCGCGTCGGCGGCCTGACGGACCTGGCTATGAGAATCGCCCTCGGCTTTCACGACGTAGTGGAGGACGAGGCACCGGTGCGCCCGATTGCGGCCGGCCATACGACCCTGTACACCCTGGCGCGGAGTCGCCTGCGCGAGCACTTGCGCGCCATACGGGAGCGAGCCGGTTCGCCCCCGAACGTGATCCTCACGTTCGACGACGGCACTGCCGGCTCCTATACCTGCGCCGCCGAAGAACTTGAACGGCTCGGATGGGCGGGCCACTTCTTCATCGTCACGGACTGGATTGGACGTCCGGGTTTCCTGGACGCCGGCCAGATTCGCGATCTTCACCGCCGGGGGCACATCGTTGGCAGTCACTCCTGTAGCCACCCGTTGGACATGACCCGCATGGAGTGGAATGAGTTGGTG
>JAFDVU010000215.1 GCA_018268835.1 Acidobacteriota bacterium
CCGAGTCCGGGGTCGGCGGGATCGGGCCGCGGCGCCGCCGGGGCGGTGCTCGGGCCGCTCGCGGCGGTCGTCGCCGGGGCGGTTGTGGCCGGAGCGGACGTGTTGTTGCCGGTGGTGACGGCGCCGCGTCCGGGGTTGGGGCGGATGCTCTTCTGGGTGCCGGCGCGCATATCGTGACGGCTCATGTTGCCGTCCTGCGATTCGCCGTAGACGATGGCCCAATCGGTGGGGTCCTGGCGGGTGTAGAAGCCGTCGCCGCCGGCCACGGTGAACCAGTCGGTGTTGACCGGGCCGGAGGTGGAACGCAGCGCGCTGGGTCCGCACCAGGCGTTGTTATCCTGCAAGCCTCCGCAGACGTAGTAGGGGCGGCGCATGTCGGCGGAGACCTGGTAGAACTGGCCGACGGCGATGTCGTTGTGGTAGTCCCAATCGAGGCCGCCATCGTTGGAAATATCGAAGCCGCCATCGTGGCCGACGACCACGATGCGGGGATCCTTGGGGCTGATCCAGAAGGCGTGGTAATCGGTGTGGGATGCGGTCATGGGCTTCCAGGTCTTGCCGCCGTCCATGGAAATCTGGCCGGGGTTGCCGCCGACGAAGATCTTGCGGTCGTTGACGGGATCGACGCGGATCTGGCTGAAGTAAGTGGGGCGCTGGTTCTGGTTGCTCATGAACGTCCAGGTTTTGCCGCCGTCTTCGGAGCGGAAGACGCCGCTGGCATTGGGGTCGGGGGGAGCGGCCGCGCCGCGTCCGCGTCCACCGCCGCCGCCTTCACCGGCCGCGGCAGCGGCGCCGCCCGTGGCGGGTGCAGCTGGGGCCGCAGCCTGGCCCGCGGGAGCGGCGGTCTCATTCGATTCGGAAGCGGCGCCGCCTCCGCCGAAGCCGCCGCGTCCGCCGCGCGCGGGACCGCCATCGGCCCCGGTGCCGCCGCCGGTACCGCCGCTGGCGCCGGCTTCGACCTGCGCGTAGACGATGTCGGGCTTGGTGCGGCAGAGGGAAATGGCGATGCGGCCGTAGATGCCGTCCTTGGGTTTGGGCCAGCCGGCGCCTTCGAGTTTCGTCCAGTGGGCGCCGGCGTCGGTGGTCTTCCACAAGCCGCTGCCGGGTCCGCCGCCGTTATAGCCCCACCAGGTGCGGCGGCGCTGCAGGGAGGACGCGTACACGGTCCTGGGATTGGCCGGGTCGATGATCACGTCGGTGAAACCGGAGTCGGGATCGATGTACTTGGACTTGTGCCAGGTCTTGCCGCCGTCGCTGGTTTTGTAGAGGCCGCGCTCTTCGTTGGGTCCGAAGAGGTGGCCGGCGGCGGCGACGTAGACCACGTCGGGGTTGGTGGGATCGACGGCGACGCGGCCGATGGACTGGGTGTCCTCCAGGCCGATGTGGGTCCAGGTCTCGCCGCCATCGGTGGTCTTCCACATGCCGTTGCCGATGGAGGAACTCTGGCGGTTGTTGGCCTCGCCGGTGCCGATGTAGACGATGTTGTCGTTGGATTGGGCGATGCCGATGGCGCCGATGTTTTCATTCGGCAGATTGTCCATGAGGGAGTGCCAGTGGATGCCGCCGTCGGTGGATTTCCAGAGGCCGCCGGTGGCGAACCCGACGTAGATGAGCATGGGGTCCTTGTCGGAGCCGGCGATATCGTCCACGCGGCCCATCATGACGGCGGGACCGATGGAGCGGAACTCGAAGCCCTTGAGCAAGGGATCGGTGGTGGTGTTGGGGGGCGGCGGGTGCGGGGGCGCGGTCTGGGATTGCGCCCAGAGGAGGCCGGCCACGGCCACGCAGGAAATCAGCAGGGTGGAAAGCAAAGACCCACGGCGGTTGGTAGCGCGCATAGAACTCCCTTGAACCGAAGAATGGCGTCGGGTTGAGGGAAAAGGTAACACAGGCGGCGCGGGGTGTGTGGAGGTTTGTGACGTAGAGGGTCAAACACCTGAGTGCTTCCGGCGTGCCGGCGGAGATGCCGGTTCGATCCAAAGGTGGTCCGGAGGCCGATGCGACCATGCCGCGGCGACGCCTCATAGAGTATTGTGAGGGGGTGCTCGGGGAACGGTTCGAAGAGGCGATGGTGTTCGCGCACCGGCTGCATCGCAAGCAGAAGCGGAAGACGTCGGGGGTGCCGTATGTGGGGCACCTGCTGGGAGTGGCGGCGCTGGTGATTGAAGACGGGGGCGGGGAGGACGAGGCGATCGCGGCGCTGCTGCACGACAGTCTGGAGGATCAGGGGCGGCATTACGAGGGCGGGGCGGCGGCGCTGGCGGAGGAGATCGAGCGGCGTTTCGGCGGGGAGGTGCGGCGGCTGGTGGAGGCGCTGACCGAGCGTGCGGAGCCGGACGTGCGGGCTATCGCGGATAAGCGCGAGCGGTGGCGGGCGCACAAGCGGGCGTACTTCGCGGCGATCGCGGCGGCGGGGGTGGAGGTGCGGCGGATTTCGTGCGCGGACAGCCTGTACAACGTGCGGTCGCTGGCGATGGGGTTTCGGGCGATGGGACCACGGATCTGGCAGCGGTTCCTGACGGGGCGTGCGGAGGATCAGGTGTGGGCGTACCGTGGCGCGGCGGAGGCGTTTCGGGCGGCGGGGACGGGCCCGATGGCGGAGGAACTGGCGGCGGCGGTGGATTTGCTGGAGGGGCTGGCGGTGGGGGCGGGGGAGGGGTGAGCGAACCAACAGCCGTACGGTCGTCTTCGTTCCCGGTCCGGCGGTTGCCGCGGGGCAGCGGGGCAAGGAGCCGATTGCCACTGAAACCGGCGATGTGTATACTTCGCAATAGAAGTACACATCATGCGAACGAACATCGTGATCGACGATAAGTTGATGCGGGACACGCTCCGGGCAACGGGACTGAAGACCAAACGGGAGGCGGTGGAGGAGGGACTGCGGAGCCTGCTGAGATTAAAACGACAGGCAGAGATCCGGAAACTCCGCGGAAGGTTGAACTGGCGGGGCGACTTGGACGCGATGAGGAGAGACAGTTGATTCTGGTCGATTCCAGCGTCTGGATCGATTACTTCAAAGGCACGATCACGGCACAGACCGCGACACTCGACGGTCTGCTGGGCAATGAGCCGTTGGCCATCGGTGACTTGATTCTGACGGAGGTTCTGCAAGGCTTCCACGACGACCGGGATTTCAATCACGCCCGGAGACTGCTAGCTGCGCTGACCCTGGTGGAGTTGGGCGGACGGGATATTGCCATTCAAGCGGCGAAGAATTTTCGCAGCCTGCGCAAGAAAGGCGTGACGGTCCGCAAGACCATCGATACGGTGATTGCGACCCGATGCATCGAGAGCGGGTACGAGTTGTTGCACAACGACCGCGATTTCGATCCGTTCGCCAAGTACCTCGGTTTGCGGGTAGTCGCCTGAACGCGGAAGGGGGATTTTGCAGCGTGGCAAAACTTGTCTACGGATTGAGCCAGTCCCTTGACGGCTACGTGGACCACATGAAGCTTGGGCCGCCCGCACCCGCGGCCTTCCGCCACTTCATCGGGCTGGTGCGCGGCGCGGCCGGCCTCATTTACGGTCGCCGCACGTACGAGATCATGCGTTATTGGGAAGAGGACCTTCCTGCCTGGGACGCGGAGGATCGCGAGTTTGCGGTGGTCTGGCGGAACCAGCCGAAGTGGGTCGTGTCGCGTTCCCTCAAGTCAGTCGGCCCCAACTCGACGCTTGTCGCGGATGACTTCGAGACGGTGATACGCCGGCTGAAGGCGGAACTGGCTGGCGAGATTCAAGTGGCCGGACCAGTCCTGGCGCAAAGCCTGACCGAGGCCGGTCTTATCGATGAGTATCGACTCTACCTCCGCCCGGTCGTGCTTGGTGGTGGCCAGCCATTCTTCGCGGGTCCCCGGCCGCCACTCCACCTGGTGGCTAGCGATTTGATCGCCGATGACCTGATTCGGTTGACGTACGTTCCTGCTTAATCGCGCGAGTCGCCCGACGGACTGCGCTCGGACGGACGCGCTCGATGAGGGCGACTCGAACCCAAGGCGGCGTGGAAGCGCCAGAGCGAATGGAACCTCAGCTCAGGTCCTTGAAGGCCGTTTGGGGCCAATCTCCGAGTGACCGACGATCCACTCGGAGCGCAAGCACGACCTGCAAGCCCGGCCCATTTTCAAGGATTGGCGCCCTACGGAGGAATCGGAATTGGGCCAAGGGCCGCCTCAGTCCACTATCACTGCGCTCCATTTCTTTCTAGTGAGGCGGAATCGCCTTTTCCAATTCGCTGAGAGACGCACGGGCGAGCGCCAATCCAATTTGATAGCTCATGTCAACTAGACCGATGTTCGATGCATCATCAATATTGATGTTCACGACAAAGGCGGTCGGATGGGTGAGTTTCGATAGGATAGTGTTTAAGTAGCGAAAGGCCGCCTCTTGGTCCTTGCCAAGTTCCTTCGCAGCTTTGTGCACCCTCTTGAATTCATCATCGAGATCGAGAGAGTGTGCCTTCGCAACTGCGCCTAATCTCTCTTTCGCGTTCGCGACACAGGCGTCGCTCGTTACACTTGGTGCCATGGACGCGAGTGATGCAAAAGCGTTAACAAAACCCAGCGCATCCTTCGTTGTGTCGAAAAAGAACGTTTGAGCATTCGACTCTGAGCGCACGCAGTATTCGCACCAAATTGAGAGCTCCAGCAGATTCCTCGAAGCCCACGCAGCATGTCGAACTTGCTTTCGCGAACGTGCCTCCGCCAACGAACCAAATGCACTCAGAACTTCAGCGCAGAGGCAAAGAAGCGTGTTGGCGTAAGAGAAGTTAGCCTTCTCGCCCTCACTTTTGATGCGGCGGTTCAAAGGCTCCGATATTCGAAGGCTGCGCGCAATCAGCTGAGTGAGGTCCGCCTCAGTATTATCCATGGCCGTCAGACACCATCATACAGGGGGCTGAGGACGTCTTACTCTGATATGCGTTCGCTCCCGTGAACCGGGGTAAGCCCTACTGCGACCGCGAGCCCATTCGACCTGTGAGTGAGATGGAGTAGTGCGGCTCCGGTCGGATCACGCGCCACTCGTACGAAGCTTAGAAGGCGACACTGGCCTTCTGGGGAGATTGAGACCGACGAACACCCCTGGGTCAGCGTATCGACGGAATGCCGGGTTGATCGCAAATCTTCCGAGCTAGGCGATCGTCAATCTCACCGTGTCGGGGCACCGGAGCTTTCGTGCCGCTTCACCCCGGCGGGGTTCCTGCTCGCACCGGGAGCCGACGCAACAGGGGTGTCTTACCCTCTTCGAGCAGAGCCTGCGCGAGGTCTTCGAGAGCGCTCGCAATCATGAGCCGTGTGTACCGGGAAAATCGAGCGCCTCCGCTACGACCATGTTGCCTGGCGCCTTGGGAAGATAGAACGCAACGTGGTAGCGGAGCATGGCTACGTAATAGCGGCCTTGCCACGAATCGGGCGCCGGCCGGGAACGACGCGCGTTCAGTTCGATTCCGCCGCCCGCCAGTTCAGGACCACCGTGATGGATGCATCGGTGGAGGTTTCGCTGATGATCACAAAGCGCCCATCGGGCGCGATGTCCCAACTCAACGGCCCGGTGCGGATTCCGGTATCGACGATATCGGTCTGGAATAACGCGTGCGGGTTACCGGACTTGAAGATGGGGTTCGTGGCGACGTCGACAGCCATCATCTGGGAATCGGGGGAGATGTAGAAGAGTTCCTTTCCGTCGCGGCGCCAACGGGGCATTACCCCGCCGCCGTTGGAAACGCGCCAGCGGCCGCCTTCCGGCGAGGGAGGAAAGGGTATCACGTAGATCTCGCTCAGACCGGACTCGTTGGACGTGTAAGCCACCCAGTGGCCGTCCGGCGAGAACTGCCCCTGGTCTTCCGTCGCCGGAGTTTGGGCCAGGGGGAAGGGCGTGGCGTTCGGCATGGCGGGGATGGCCATCAGGTCCGCGCCTGTTCCAGGCCGGATCTGGGTATACAGGATGAACCGCCCGTCGGGCGACCAGCTCTTTGGCGCGGTCAGATGATCCGATAGGGTCAGGGGTTCCCATTCGCCGGCGCCGGTGGAGGGTTTCCGGTAGATGCCCCAACCATGCGTTCCCGAACTGATGGCGACGTACTTGCCGTCCGGCGACCAGATTGGGTTGACGTTGCCGCCGCGGGGAGCCATGAGATCCGTGGAGACGCCGGTAGCAAGGTCGAGGATGCGGGTGGAATCGAGATCGCCCAACAGGCGCTTGCCGTCCGGCGAGATGCACACCACGGCACTCGCGCGGCCCGCGCTGCCGAGGTATCTGCCCTGGCGATCCCGCCAGACGTACTGCCGTCCGGTCCGCGGTCCCTCGACGTAGGCTAAAACAGCCCCGCGCACGGCGGTGGCCAGCCCGACGGGATTGCCGCCGGATGCCACCTGGCGGGCGATGAGCGCTGGTTCGCCCGCAACCGCCAGCCGCTTCATGTCGAAGGGCAGCGACATGAGAGATCCGGCGCGCGTGAACAGGAGCGCGCCGGCACGACCGCCCGGCAGGGTGTCCAGAACTTCGACCTTGGAGGAGTCGGCAAGAACCTGTTGGGAAGCGGAGGAGCCGATGTCATGCAGCCAGATGCCGGGCTGCGCGGCGCCGGCGTCCCTGACCGAGAGGAAGTGGCGCCCATCGGGCAGGAAGACAGGGAAAATGCCGGCGGGACGGCCGGGAAGTTCAGTCACCTTGCCGCCCGACTGGGAAACCCTCTCCACCGCGTCGAGGCCGCCGAACAGGATATCGCCGGCGGCATTCCAGGTACCGCCGCGAGCCGCGAGGGCATCGCACAGGATTTGGACCGGCCCTCCCGAACGATCGATCTTTTTGAGCCTGGCATCGGCAAAGAATCCGATGAACCGGCTGTCAGGGGACCAGAAGGGATCGTCGGCTCCGTCGGTGCCGGCAAGGGCGACCGGCTCCGACGCGTCGAGCGAGCGAACCCAGATCCGCTGCGTGCCCTCTTTGACCAGCACCAACGCGATGCGGCGGCCGTCCGGGGAAACCTCCAAGGCGTGAACCCGCGATTTCGCGGGAAGAAGAATGCTCATGCGGATGGCCGCCGGTTTCGGCGGGGTTTCGCGGAAGTGCACGAGGACGAGTCCGATGAACAATAACGCGAGCAGAGCGAGAGTTGCGGCGAAGGCGCGATGCCGGGGATGGGCGGAGGCTGCGACGGGAGCCACCAATACGGATCTGAGTTCCAACTCGAGGTCGCGCGCGGATTGCCAGCGATCGTCGGGGGCCGGTTCGAGGCACCTTTTCACGAGGCGATCAAGCGCCGGCGGCAGAGGCGGCGCCGCCTTCGGCGAGGGCCTTCCGCCGGTCGCCATTTCATAAAGGACCAGACCGAAGGCGTAAATATCGGAGCGCGCATCGCCCGCGGTGCCCTCAAACTGCTCCGGCGCCATGTACGCCGGCGTGCCCATTCGCTCCCACTCGGCGGTGACATGCGTGTCCTCGAACGACCTGGACAGCCCGAAGTCCAACAGCTTCACACCGGACCTGGTCACCATGACGTTGGCGGGCTTCAGATCGCGATGGGCAATGCCCCTGGCATGCGCCGCGGCAAGCGCGCTTGCGATCTGCGCGCCGTATTCGACGGTTTGTTCGAGCGAGAGCTTACCGCGGAGAAGGCGGTTCTCCAGGGTCTCGCCCTCCAGCAGTTCCATCACCAGGTAGGCGGGACCGACGTCGTGCAGCGTGCAGATGTGGGGGTGATTCAACGCAGCGATGGCGTGGGCTTCACGTTCGAAGCGCTCGCTGAATTTCTCCGCGGGGATCTTGATGGCCACGCCGCGGTGGAGGCGGGTGTCGGTTGCGCGGAAGACTCGTCCCATGCCGCCGCGTCCGAGCGGGGCTTCGATCCGGTACGGGCCGAGCACGGAAGGTATGGGCCCGCAGTCGTCCGGGTCGATGCGTGGCGGGGGTTGGTCCAGGGGGCTCGCCGCATGGCTCGCGGCGAGCATCTTCTCGACCTCGTCGCGCACAGCGGGATCGGCGGCGGCCAGGAGAGCCGCGCGCTCCGCCGGGCGCTCTTCGATCCGCGAATAGAGCCGTTCGATCTGCTGCCAGCGCTCCGGTGTCAAGGGTATCTGACCAGACATCATACTGCACGCCCGGACGACCTGACGTCGATTGAGCAAAAATCCCCGGAAAACCTGTAAGATGAACGGTTGCGTGGCCCGCAATGATGGAAGCGGAAAAAGCCGACACAACCCGGTTGCTGCGCGACTGGGCGAAGGGCGATCGCGCTGCGCTCGATGCGCTGGCGCCGCGGGTTTATAAAGAGCTGCGGCGAGTTGCGGGAAGCCTGATGCAGGCCGAACACGGCGGGCGTACGCTGAGTGCGACGGCACTGGTCCACGAGGCTTATCTCAGGCTGGTGGATGCCAGCCGGATCGAAGTGGAGCACCGGGCGCACTTTCTCGCCCTGGCGGCGAAGGTGATGCGGCAGATCCTGCTTGACAACGCGCGCCGGCGCCGCGCGGCCAAACGGGGAGACGGGGCGATCCGCGTCGATCTGGACGCGGTGGCGGAGATCGTCGCGGATGAATCGGGGGACCGTGCGTTGATCGCGCTCGACGACGCGCTGGATGAACTCGCTCACGTGGACGAACGCCGCGCCCGGGTGGTGGAGATGCGCTACTTCGGCGGCTTGAGCGTGGAGGATACGGCGGCGGCGCTCCACGTTTCGGCCGATACGGTGATGCGCGACTGGAAGATTGCGCGCGCGTGGCTGACGGCGCGAATCCGCGGCTGAGCGCGCGCGCTTTTTCGAAAGTTTTTCAGAAGCGTGCCAGTTCCGGTCTCCGGATTGCGCAATAAGGACGAAGGCAGGCGCATGTTCGCGGCCTGGCCACGCGGATCAATCGCCGAAAGAGAGAGGGAATCCGATGCTTTTCCAAGAGTACGCGCTCACGTCCCGCACAGCACGTCTCGCCACCCGAAAGGGAGTTGGCGTAGCCGGCTGCTGCATCGCTTTGTGGCTGTTTTCCATAGCTCGGCCCGCGTCCGCGGCCGTTCTCTGCGTCAATCCGGCGGGCACAGACGGCTGTCAGAAAACGATCGGCGCTGCGGTGGCCGCCGCCAGCGCCGGCGACGTCATCAATGTGGCGGCGGGGACCTACGCGGAAACCGTAACCATCGGCAAACTTCTGACGCTGAACGGCGCCGGCGCGGCCACTACGATCATCGATGCCAGCGGCCTCTCCTGGGGCGTGTATGTAGACGGCATCGATAACCCGAACCTTGCCGGCGTGGTGGTCTCCGGACTCACGATTCAGAATGCGAAATTCGAAGGAATTCTGGTGGCGAATGCGAGTTACGTGACTATCGCGGACAATATCGTAACTGGCAATAACACAGGGCTGACGATCGATGCCAAGGGCAAGGTCAGTTGTCCCGGTATTCCGGCATTCGAAACCAACGAGGGTCAGGATTGCGGTGAGGGCATACACCTCGAAGGCGCGGATCACGGCCGCGTTCTGAACAACGTTGTCCGGAACAATGCCGGCGGGATTCTGATCACCGACGATACCGGAGCGACTTTCGAAAACGTGATCGCCGGCAACAAGGTGATTGACAACGTGTCCGACTGCGGCATCACGCTCGCCTCTCACGTGGCCGCGGCGATGACGGGTTCGGCGGCGCCGCTGGGGGTCTATCACAATACCGTAAGCGGCAATGTTTCGTCCGGTAACGGCACCAAGACGGGGGAGGGGGCGGGAGTCGGCATCTTCGCCAGCGCGCCGAAGACGGCTAACTACGGCAATGTCGTCATCAACAACCAACTTACGGGGAATGGGATTCCGGGTGTGGCGATCCACGGCCACGCGCCGGGGCAGAACCTGAATAATAACGTGATCGTCGGGAACCAGATCAGCGGGAACGGACCGGATGTGGGCGATCCCGGCCCTACGGGCATCCACGTTTCCAGCGTCGTGCCGGTTCTGGGTTTGGTGATTTCCGATAACACGATCTCCGGGGAGACGGTTTCGATTGCCGTCGCCGCGGCGGGCGAGGCGCGAGTGCAGCGCAACAGCCTCAGCGGGCGGATTGGCATTGACAATATGGGCACGGCCGCTATCTACGCCGATTATAACTGGTGGGGCTGCAATGGTAATCCAACTTATCCGGTATCCTCACTATTCGCCGGGTGCTCACTTACAGCCGGCAATGTCACCGTGAACAACTGGCTGCCGGCGGCACCGCCTCAGTAGCGCTCGGGCTGAGTGCGGCGGGAGCAGGTGAGTGGAAACAGAATCGCACGGAGGGGGCGCCGCATGGGGTGGGAACCGAAGGGCCGCTGGTGGATCGTCATTGCGTCGATGCTGGGCCTGCTGGTCGGCAACGGTCCGGTGATGCAGTTCACGTTTGGGACGCTGTTGCCGCCGATTACGCGGGAGTTGGGGTGGAGTCGCGGACTGGCGTCTTCCGCCCTGGTGGTAGGGATCTGGATGACGGGTATCGCAACGCCCGTTGTGGGCCGGCTGGTGGATCGATTCGGGATTCGCGCGGTGGCGCTACCCGGCCTCGTGTTGTTTTCTCTCGCTACAGCATCGGTCGGGTGGGTTCGCGCGTCTCCGGCGGTCTTCATCGCGCAGTACGCACTGATGGGGCTTGGGGCCGCGGGGCAGACACCGCTGATTTACGCGAAGGCCATTTCGGCACGATTCGATCGTCAGCGCGGGCTTGCGCTCGGCGTTGCCATGGCGGGGGTCGGCCTGGGCGCTGCCCTGGTTCCCCAATTTGCGCAAGGGATGATCGGTATCAGCGGCTGGCGGGGGGCGTATGCCGGCCTTGGGGTGTTGACGTTCGTGCTCGCCTTTCCGGCGGTAGCATGGGTCGTCGGCAGGCCGGCCGCGGACGATCAGGTAGTCTTAGAGAAAGTCCCGGCCGTCACGATGCCGGGCCTTACGGGTCGGGAGGCGCTGCGAAGCGCCCGATTCTGGTCGCTTGCTTTCAGCTTCTTCATTGTGTCCGGGACGACCGGCGGCGTCATGTCTCACCTGGTGCCCTTTATGAGCGACCGCGGCGTCTCTGCGCACACCGCCACCGCGATGGTGAGCCTCGCGGGCGCTGCCTTAATCGGCGGCCGAGTGCTCTCCGGATTTCTGGTTGACCGCATCCACGCACCGTACGTCGCGGCGGTGTTCTTTCTCGCTCCCCTGATGGGCATCGTGGTGCTGTTGACGACGCTGCGGCCGGAAGGGGCGGTACTCGGCACGGTGCTGGTCGGGGTTGGCCTGGGAGCGGAAGTGGATCTGATTGCCTTCCTGTTGTCGCGCTATCTGGGTATGCGGTGCTTCGGGGAGATTTACGGATATCTCTTCTCGATCTTCCTGTTGGGAGCCGGGCTCGGTCCGTTCGTCATGGGCGTTTCGTACGACAGGACGGGTTCCTATACGCTGATGCTGGTGTGCTTTGCGTTCGCCCTCGCGCTTGCCGCTTTGCCGATGTTACGTCTGGGCGCATACGCCTATCCGATTGCACCGCGAAACCGGCCGGGAGATTACTCCGGCCTCAGGCCGTTGACGGCAGCGTACACGGCGGGCAGACCTTCCGGCCGGGGTCCTGGTGCAGAA
>JAFDVU010000216.1 GCA_018268835.1 Acidobacteriota bacterium
ACAGGACATTTCTACTTTGCTGGGAATAGGACATTTCTACTTTGCCTTGACACTCCGAGCTTGTCCCGTACAGGATGAGCCTGCCGCAAGAGCCCCGAAGTACAGCACCGGCTGAAGCCCCAAAAGCGCGGCGATTCCGCCGTTGGCAGCGCATGAGAGTCCACCAAACGCGGTTGCTCGACAGGGGAAAATAGGAAAGCCCGTGAGACGATCCGGCCTGTCCTGGACTCTCCCCGGAGCCAACGCCACCCTCGCCGCGCGACGCCGTAAACTCAACCGCCGCTTGGAGGCCTACCGGGAAACGCGCCAGGCGGCCTGAGCGCAATTTCCATGTCGCGCACTCCGCGCGTCGGCCCGTCTTTACCGGTCCTCACTCGCGCGTGTGCGTCAAGCGCGTCAACAGCCCCGAGAAACCGCAAAGCAGCACGCCTCCGCCCAGCATCAGCACGCTCGATGCCGGCTCCGGCACCGCCGCGCCCCCCACTCCCTCTGCCGCCACGGATGCGCCCATCATCGCCACGCCCCGCTCCAGATCCGCCGACACCGTCATCGCACCCACCGTGAGCCGGTCCCCCAAAAGCGACCCGTATAGATCGCACGGCATCAACAACCCGCCCAATCCCAACGTTACGTCCGCTCCCAGGTTCACCAGGCTCAGACGCACCACGCTCCCCCGGAAAAGCTGCCCCGCCTCCGCCGCGCTGAGCTGGAATTGGCCCGATACCGTCGAAACCGCGCCCCGATACTTCGAACTGCCCAGACTCCCCGCCGTGAACCCCAGCGTCCCGCCCAACTCTACGTCGTAAGATGCATCAGCCGAAGAGAGCATCGCCCCGAATACCCCGCTCTGCTCCGTCGGCGCCGTCACCAGCGAGAACCGGAACCCCGTCGGCTCCGGAGATAGCCCGTACGCCGCAGCGCTCCGCGTGTAGCTGAAGGTCTGTAACGTGAAGGTCAGCGTATCGCCCGTGTGCAACCGCACCATGTCTGCCGCCGATACGTCGATCGTTCCCGCGCGCGTGGGAATCCCCCCTCCCATCAGCGCCAGTGCGACCACCAGTAGAGACTTCATCCGCCCGAATTGTACGACGCCCCAATCCGGGTGACCAGAGTCTCACGTACTATTACAAAAGACGCGGGGAATACGGATTCTCCAGCGATGGTAATAGGTAAAGCGGTCAGCGCCGCGCCCGCCGCCGCAGCAGCCCCGCCAACAGCCCCGCCCCCGACAGCCCCATACCCATCCCGCTCACCAGGAACGCATTCTTCGTCGTCGTGTTGTTGATCGTGTTCGCATAGATCCCCTGGTAGAAATCCCGGATGTCGCTCCCGTTCACCAGGCTGACAATCTGGTCCGCACGCCGACCGCAATGCAGTCTGCATGTTGTTCGTCTTCGTGAAATTGGTGATGTGGATTTCCCCAGCTACCGCGAGCCCCGTGAAAAGCGCCGCCATGGCGATCGGTAACGTGAAACGCATCGCGCTGAGAGACATTCGCGCATTTCGGATACGCTCCTCAAAGCGGTGCCACCCGGTTTCCCCCGGGTTTTTTCCCCGAACCGGGCCCACTACTTCCAGAACGGTCCGCTCCCGCCGCTGGCGCCCGGCCTCCGCCCCCGGGCACAATAGGATCACTATGAACGTGCTCCTTGCCCGCGAAGGCCCCGTCGCCATCCTCACCCTCAACCGCCCCGAACGCCGCAACGCGCTCTCCCTCGAACTCATGCGCGACCTACTCGCCGCGCTCGCCGCGCTCGGACCCGACCGCGAAGTCCGCGCCGTCATCCTCGCCGCCGCCGGGAAGGTCTTCTCCTCCGGCCACGACCTCTCCCAGATGACCGCTCGCGGCCTCCCCGACTACCGCGAAATCTTCGACGTCTGCAGCGACCTCATGCTGGCCCTCCAGCGCATCCCCCAGCCCGTCATCGCCGAAGTCCAGGGACTCGCCACCGCCGCCGGATGCCAACTCGCCGCCTCCTGCGACCTCGCCATCGCCGCCGAAGACGCCGCCTTCGCCACCCCCGGCGTCAAAATCGGCCTCTTCTGCACCACTCCCATGGTGGCCCTCACCCGCGCCATCGGACGCAAGCGTGCCCTCCAGATGCTCCTCACCGGCGAAACCGTGGACGCGCGGACCGCCGCCGATTGGGGCCTCGTCAACCAGGTTGTGCCCGGCGCCGAACTCCGCGCCGCCTCGCTCGCCCTCGCCCACCGCATCGCCGCCGCCAGCCCCCTCACCGTCGCCATCGGCAAACAGGCCTTCTACACCCAAATCGATCTCGACCAGCCCCAAGCCTACGCCTACGCCCGGGAGGTCATGAGCCTGAACGCCATGGCCGCTGACGCGCAGGAAGGCATCGGCGCTTTCCTCGGCAAACGCGCCCCTTGCTGGACTGGCCGGTAAACCCCCGGCGATGAGTCATAATGCGGGATACACCACCATGCGAATCTCCAAACCGCTGTCCGTGTTCCTCGCCCTGGCCGCCTTTGCCCTGGCCGCTCCCCAACACGTCGCGCGCGAGAACATCGAGTGGCTCGACGTCTGGCTGCCCGATACCAACGCCCACGATCTCCCGCGCGTGCTCCTGATCGGCGATTCCATCACCCGCGGCTACGGCAAACAGGTGGAGGCCCTGCTCCACGGCAAGGCCTACGTGGGACGCATGGCTACTTCGAAATCGGCCGGCGATCCCGCCCTGCTCCAGCAAATCGCCCTCGTCCTCCAGGAACAGAAGTTCGACATCATCCACTTCAACAACGGCATGCACGGCGATGGCTACAGCGAAGCCGAGTATGCCGCCGCCCTCCCCGAACTGCTCGCCACCCTGCGCCGCTACGCCCCCGATGCGAAGCTGATCTGGGCCACCACCACCGATGTCCGCCGCCGCAACCAGTTGCAGGAAGTCGATCCCAAAACCCGGCGCATCCTCCAGCGCAATCAGGCCGCCGCCGCCCTCGCCGCCAGGGAACACATCCCCCTCGACGACCTCTTCTCGCTGGTCGACGGCCACCCCGAATACCACGCGGTCGACGGCGTCCACTTCAACGAACAGGGTTACCAGGTCCTGGCCGCTCAAGTGGCCGCCGCCATCGAGAAGTTACTCCACTAAGTAAGAAGTCCACTTACTCGGCCCCGAATCGCCGGTACACCACGCTCGACGCGCTGCGCCCGGCTTCCCGGTAATCCTTCAGCCACGCGCGCAACTCCGGGTATGCGCCGATCGCCAGCCGCGGGTTGTACCCGCCCAGTCCGTCCACGATCCACTCCGGCTTCGACCGCGCCAGTTCCCCGCGCCGCGCGCGCGCCTGCTCCGTCTCCACCGGCGCCGATTGCGTCAAATGCCGGTCCGCCGGCACCCCCGTCAGCGGCTGCGAATCCAGGTAGCGCGTGGCCGCGCGCAGTCCGCTGTAGACATAGATCTCCGGCCGGTAGCCCCACACGAATAGCGTGTCCCCGGGACGCGCCTCCTGCCGCAGGATCGCCGCCACCGCCCGCGAATCGGTATCCATCGCCGTGTCGCGCCAACCGCCGCGCGCCGCCTCCACGTAGGTCGGGGCGAACCGCGCCAGGGGCACGATCAACAGCGCCCCAATGCATGCCGCCCGCCGCGGATTCGCCGCCATACCGCGTGCCGCCAGCAACACCAGCGGCGGCAGCAGCGCCAGATAGTATCGCGGGAAAAACCTCAGCCCCGCCACCACTCCGATCGCGCCCAGCGCGATCCACATCAGCCACCGCCGCCGGTCGTCCTTCAGCCCGAACCACGCGCCCGCCACCAGCGCCGCATGGAAGCCCGCCCAGTTCGCCGTCCGTGAAAGTCCCTCGCGCAGCGGATGCTCCAGGAAGGTGGTGCCGGCATAGATCCGTCCCCAGCGCCAGACCTCGTCCCAGTACGCCGCAAGCGCGCCCGCCGCGCCCAGCCACAACACGCTCCCCAACGTCACCGCCGCGAAGCCGCCCGCCAGCGGCAGCGCCGGCGCCCATAGCAGGCACGCCGCCAGCACCAGCACGCCCTTGGGGCTCACCAGAAACGCGATTCCCGCCAGCGCTCCCGCCAGCCACCCGCGGCCCCGCCGCGCCATCCAAACCGCCCCCAGGTGCGGCGCCACCATGAGCAGGTCGCTCGCCAGCGGAATCGCCGCCGAGGGAAAATCGAACACCAGGAAGAACCCCAGCAGCCCCGCCGCCCACAACCCCGCGTGCTCGCCCCATCCCACTCCGCCAACCACCGGATCGCGCGCGAATCCCCACGCCAGCCAGCAGCACAACAGCGCGTACAACGCGCCCGCCACCCGCGGCGGCACCCCGTCGCGCCCCCCTACCGCCCACGCCACCAAAGCCGCCCCCGGCGGTTTATCGAACCAGATGTCGCGGTACAGCGTCTTGCCCGCGTGCATCTCCCCAGCCGCCGCCAGCGGCAGCGTCTCCTCCGCCCACAGCACCCGGACGTGGCACAGCCGCGCCGCCAGCAGCAGCCCGAACAACGCGCCAAAGATGAGGACGATTCGCTTCAAACCGCGGCGGACTTCTTCGCCAGCAGACGCTCCAGCGTGCGCCGGAATTCCGCCCCGTACACCGGGTCGGCCAGCGCGAACTCCACGAAGCTCTCGAAATAACTCGGGAAATTGCCGATGTCGTAGCGCTTCTCTTCCGGCGTCAGCTTCACCGCCATCACGCGCCGCCCTTCGTCGCACAATAACTGCATCGCGTCGGTGAGTTGGATCTCGCCCTTCTTATCCGGCTTCACCCGCCGGATCATATCGAAGATCACCGGCGAAAAAATATACCGCCCCGCGATCGCCAGGTTGCTCGGCGCCTGCTCGGGCGCCGGCTTCTCGATCAGGTTCAGCACCCGGAACACATCGTCGCCACCCTGCTCCGGCTGCACGATCCCGTAGTGCGACGTCTCTTCCCGCGGCACTTCCTCCACCGCCACCACGCAACTCGCCCGCTTGGCTTCGAACACGTCCGCCATCCGCGATACCGCCCGCGAAACCGCGTTCAGCCCCAGAATGGAATCCCCCAGCGCCACCAGGAACGGCTCTTCGCCTGCGAAATTTTCTCCGCAGAGAATCGCGTCCCCCAACCCGCGCTGCATGCGTTGCCGCGTGTAGAAGAACTGGGCCTTCAGCCGCGCGAAATCCACGTCGTTTAACAACTCCTGCTTATTGGCCTGCGTCAGCGCCTGGAACAGTTCCGGATCGTAGTCGAAGTGGTTCTCGATCGATGCCTTGCTGCGCCCGGTCACGAACAGCACCTGCTGGATTCCATTCGACACCAGCTCTTCCACCACGTACTGCACAATCGGCTTGCGCGCCACCGGCAGCATTTCCTTCGGCTGCGATTTGGTGGCCGGCAACAGGCGGGTGCCCAGACCCGCCACGGGGACTACCGCGCTCTGAATCACCTCTTGACTATAACCCGGCTCGCACTCGGCCTCGACTTCAGGTAAACTGGGCAAAGAAAAAGCGAATGGAGGACATCCGCCAACAACTCGCCGCCCTGCGCGAGCACCTCGCCCGCATCGATCGCAAATGGGCCGGGCCCGCGCCGCCCGTCGCGCCCCGCGTCCCCGACCGCATCAACGGCGAGTTCATCGACCAGTTGCTCAGTGGCGAAATCGTCGCCACGCCCCACGGCGAGCACTTCGAAACCGAGCGCCTCTGGGAGAACCACCGCCGCCACGGCTCGGTCTACATCTCCGACCTCGCCGAGTTGCCCGCCGACCTGCTCGACCCCCTCTCCGGCGGCGAGATCGCCGCCGCGCCGCCCGCCCGCTGGGCCTTCCTCGATACCGAAACCACCGGCCTCGCCGGCGGCACCGGTACTTATGCGTTTCTCGTGGGCGTCGGCTCAATCGACGCCCAGGGCTTCCGCCTGCGCCAGTTCTTCATGCGCGACTACGGCGAAGAAGCCAGCCTCCTCCACCGCCTCGGCGAGTATCTCGCGCAGTTCGACGTGCTCATTACCTACAACGGCAAAGCCTACGATCAGCCGCTCCTGGAAACCCGCTTCCGCATGGCGCGCGCGCGCCATCCCTTCGACCGCCTGCGCCACCTCGACCTCTTGTTCGGCGCCCGCCGCCTCTGGAAACTGCGCCTCGAAAGCTGCCGCCTGGTGGAACTCGAATCCCGCATCCTCGGCTTCGAGCGCGAGGGCGATCTTCCCGGCGAGATGATCCCCTACGTCTACTTCGATTACCTGCGCAGCAAGCGCGCCTTCCGCGTCGTCCCCATCTTCCACCACAACGCCATCGATATCCTCACCCTGGCCTGCCTGACCGCGATCGTGCCCCTGGCCTTCCGTTCGCCCGGCGACGCCGCCCTGCGCCACGGCGCCGATTACATCGGGCTCGCCCGCTGGCTCGAGCAGGCCGATCGCTCCGGCGAAGCCCTCCGCCTCTACCGCCGCGCCGTCGAAATCGGGCTGCCCGACGAACTGCTGTTCCGTACCCTCTGGGACATCGCCGGTCTGGAACGCCGCGAAGGCCGCCACGATGCCGCCCTCGCCGTGATCAGCGATCTGGCCGCGTCGCCCAACCCCTTCCGGGTGCGCGCCCTCGAACAACTCGCCAAACACTACGAACACCGCGAGAAGAACTATTCCATGGCCCTGGAGATGACCCTGCAGGCGCTCCAGTTGGAAGATACCCCCGGAATCCGCCGCCGCCAGCAGCGTCTCAAGGCGCGGCTGGACCGGCCGCGGGCCCGCCGCCTGGCCCTGTGAAGGCGGTTATCCTACATCAGGAACCTTTGCGCATGAACGACGTGATCAACGAATATCAGAAGTGGAAGCAGCAGGGCGAAAGCCTGCGCACCCAGGCGAAGCACGCGATGGAATCGCGGTTTCGCGAACTGCTCACCGAAGCCGTCGAAATCGCCGAGGAGTATCGCGCCGATTTCGGAGCCGCGCTGAAGACGCCGCCGCAGGTCACTGCCTTCCGCTATAAGTCTTCCGCCAAGCCCAAGGCAAAGAAGACGGCGGCCGCCAGGTCCGCCCCCGCCGCCGCTCCCAAGGCGGCGCCCGCCCCCGCTCCCGCCGTGAAGCCCGATCCCAAGGTCGCGGCGATCGAAAAGAAACTCGCCGGCGCGAAGAAGAAACTCGAGGAGGTCAAGGCCGCCGGCGGCGCCATCCGCCCGATCGAAGATCGCATCTACGAACTCGAGGATGCCCTGCGGCTGGCCATGCAGGCGTAGCCGGGGAAGTCACTCGCGGCGGGCCGCCCCGACCTCCTGGTGCCGTGAGAACATGGACGGGGAAATACAGTTTCGGGAGTCCGGTTCCCGGGCGGATCACCCCATGAGCGAGGAAAAGCAGTAGACTGTCCCCAAGTTGGAGGGGCTCATGTTTCGGTCGCTGGATTTCTCCGTGGCCGCCGGGGCGGGCGCTCAATCCTGGAATTCGCAGCTGTTGCCGCTGTCCGGCGGAAAATTTACCCCGCAAACGGTCAGTTTTGCCGGACGCAACTGGTCGCTCGACGATTATTCCTACGCCGGCTATTTCCTCGGCGCCAGGAGCCTCGGCTCGGTGATCTGCAACATCGTCGACATCACCGCCTCGGGTGATATTACGCAGCCGGTCCAGGCGGCGGTGACTGCCGTGGGGAACGCGGGCGGGGGGATCGTACGCATTCCAGCCGGTACGTTCAGCATGTCCGCACCGGTAGCGGTTCCGTTCAGCAATGTGTCGATCGAAGGCGCCGGCAGCGGGCAGACTCTCATTAATGTGGCTGCCAATTATGGAACCGACAACGGCTCCACCGACGGGCTGTTCTCCTTTGGAAGGGCACTCGGGGCGCCGGTCAACAACGGGTGGATCAACAAGGGCCCGGTGGTCGCCAATCTTCCGGCCGCCGTTCTGCGCGGCGACATGCAGGTGGCTGTCGATAGCGCAGCGAAAATCGCACCCGGGGATTGGATCGTCATCCAGCAGCTCTTCTGGCCGGCGCTGGTCGCCAACAACTCCGCCAGCCCGCATCCGTGGCCTGCGAATCAGTGCTGCGAGTTTTCCTTCACCTACCTCCGGCAGGTAACGGGGATTGCCGGAAACCAGGTGTCGCTGGATGCCCCGATTCCCTGGACGCTCGACCCGGCCAACAATCCGGTTCGCGTGCGGCAGACAGATGGGCAGATGAAGGAGAACTCCGGGGTCAAGGGCCTGACGATCCGCTTCGCCAACAATGTGCTCAGTGCTACCGGACGTCCCCACGGCAGCGGTGTCTATTTCGAAGGCGTGCGCAACGGCTGGGTCTACGACGTCCAGGTGCTCAACTTCCCCAGGTATGGAATCTATCTGAGCGACAGTGCGCGGATCACGGTGCTGGATTGTTGGGTACAGACCGCACAGGACAAGGGGGGCGGTGGTTATGGATACGGATTCCTCGCATCGCCGGCGCAGAATGTTCTCATCAAGCGGTCGCACGGCGAGGACAACCGGCACAACTTCATCACATCGCATCCGCAAACGTCCGTCGTGGTGCTTACACAGAATGTGTCGATAAACGAGACCGAGCCGGACGACACGCACTACGCCTTCGAGCAGGCAATTCTGTGGGATAAGCACACGCAACTCAACGGTGGCGCAATTGAGATGTTGAATCGCGGCGACGAGAGCGGATCGGTCAGCGCCGCGTATGAGACTCTGGCTTCGGGCGCGATCTGGAATTTCTACGGTGACGGGGCCAGGAACCACCTGGCGTCATTGAATGGCGCGCTATACCTGAAGCCGTCGCCGGACGGCCAACTCGTGGTCGTGGGAATGAACGGCGCGCACGCCGTGTTCGACAACAGTCAGGGGCGTCCCTTTGTCCCCGGCCAGCAAATGCCGGCCGCCGCCGGCCTGCAGGTTGGGAATAGCGCCGGTGCCTTGCAGAACGTCCTGTATGAGGGACTGTATCAGACCGGGTTGCAGCCCGCGTCGCTCTTCGAAACGCAGTTGGCGAACCGGCTCGGAACCGTCCCGGCCGATTGGATCGACGCATGCGGTTCTTCGCCCACGCTGAATCCCGGCGGGATCGCGAACGCCGCGAGTTTCGCCGCGGGACCTCTTTCACCAGGTGAGATTGTGACGCTGTTCGGCGCGGGATTGGGTCCGCCGGTTTTGACGACCGCCGCCGTAAATGGATTCGGACTGGTGGATACGGCACTGGCGGGAACGCGGGTGTTGTTCGATGGGATTCCCGCGCCGCTCGTCTACACCCGCGCGGACACCGTCAGCGCGGTGACGCCCTATGCACTCGACGGCAAAGCGGCAACTGTGGTGCAGGTGGAATATTTCGGACAGCGGTCGCCTGGCGCTACTTTTCCGGTGGCGGCAACGTCGCCGGGAATCTTCAAACTCGGGAATGCGGTGGGCGGCGTGGGAATCTGGGCGCTGAATCAGGACGGCACATTGAACTCGCCCGCCAATCCGGCGGTCGCCGGCTCGGTCGTGGTTTTATTCGCGACGGGGGCGGGGCAGACAACCCCCGCCGGCATCGATGGGAGTGTGGCGGTCGCACCCTACCCGGCGCCGAAGAGTGCGGTATCCGTGACAATCGGCGGAGTCAACGCGGACCTGCAGTATGCGGGCGCCGCCCCGTCGGAGATTGCAGGACTACTGCAGATCAACGCGGTGGTCCCTGCCGGACTTGCGGCCTCCGATACCGTCGCGCTTGTTCTAAGCGTGGGCGGCACGGCCGCGCCGCAGGGCACACTCGCCATCCGGTGACCGCCAAATCAGTTCGGTTCTAAATCGGCGGCGCGGAAACTTGTCCCGCTGTAGCGGTGTCTTACTACCACGGGCCGCTCCCCGGCCAATCGCGCACCAGGTATGGATGCTCCCATCGCTCTCTGTGACGTGTGGAAGTCGTACGGGAAACCGCCGCGCGCCCAACCCGCTGTCTCCGCCCTCACGCTGAACGTGACCGCGGGCAGCGTGTACGGGTTCCTCGGCCCCAACGGAGCCGGGAAGTCCACCACCATCCGGATGATCCTCGGGCTGCAGCGTCCCGACCACGGCACGGTCCACTTGTTCGGCCTCCCGTTGCAGTCCGCGCGCGAGGCGTTATTGTGCCGCATCGGCTCTCTGGTCGAAGCGCCGTCCCTCTACCTGCACCTCACCGGCCGCCAGAACCTGGAGGTCCATCGCCGCCTGCTGGCGGCCCCTAAGCGCGCCATCGACGAAGCCCTCGATACCGTCGGCCTGCTTGCGGTGGGCCATCGCGTGGTCCGCGATTATTCCTCCGGGATGAAGCAGCGGCTGGGCCTGGCACTGGCCCTGCTCGGCAAGCCCGAACTCCTGATCCTGGACGAGCCGACCAACGGCCTGGACCCGGCGGGCATCCACGAAGTGCGCGCCCTGATCCGCGAGTTGCCCGGCCGCGCCCGCGCCACCGTCTTCCTCTCCAGTCACCTGCTGGCCGAAGTGGAGCAGGTCGCCACCCACCTGGCGATCCTCTCGCAGGGCCGCCTGCGGTTCGAAGGGACCCTGCGCGAACTCCACCTCCGCGGAGGACGCACCATCGTCGCCGCGGTCGATCGGCCGGATCGCGCCCGCGCCGTCCTGGAGCGCGAAGGCTACAACGTGACCTGCGAACCCGATCGAATCCTGGTCTCGTCCGAAGGCGCCGTCGAACCTGCCCGCATCAACGCCCTGCTGGTGCACGCCGGCATCGCCGTATCGCACCTCGCCGCCGAACGTCCGACCCTCGAGGACCGTTTCCTCGAACTCACCTCGCCGCTCGCCGCGCGCACGGAGGTTGCCCCGCAATGACGCTGGTGCGCGTGCTACACGCCGAGTGCCTGAAACTCAAGCGGACCGTCGCACTCAAGATGGTGGCGATCGCTCCGGCCGTCGTCGTCCTGCTGGTCTTCTTCATGGCGTCCCAGGCGCCGTTTTCCACGGTCGCCCGCTTCGGGCCGCACGGAGAGTGGGCCGCGCTCGAACGCTCCAATCTCCGCTTCTGGGGATTCCTCATGATGCCGCTCTACATCGCCCTCCAGACGGCGCTGCTCGCGGGGCTGGACCACAACGACAACCAGTGGAAGAGCCTCTGCGCACGGCCCGTCCCGCGCTGGACGTTCTACGTGGCCAAACTGGCCGTCGCGCTCGCCATGAGTCTGGCGAGCGCGCTGCTGCTGGCTGCCGGCATCGTGATCTCGGGCATTCTCCTGCCGCGCATCCAGCCGCAACTCGGCTTCCCTTCGCCCGTACCGTGGGAAGCCATCGCGGCGGACTCCATGATGATGATGGGGCTCGGATTCCTGGCTCTGGCGATCCAGCACTGGGTGAGCCTGCGCTGGCGATCCTTCTCCGTGGCTGTGGGCACCGGCATGGTGGCCACCATCACCGGCATCTTCGCCACCGCGGCGGGACAGCAGGCCGGCGGCTGGCCGCAGTATTTCCCGTGGGCCCTGCCGATGCTTGTGCAGAGCCGCCTGCCTCACAACCTGGGCCTCACGCTGCTCCTCGGCGGTGCCGCCGGTGTCCTCGTGGCGGCCGCCGGCTGCCTGGAGTTCTCCCGCCGAGAGATTCAGTGACGCC
>JAFDVU010000217.1 GCA_018268835.1 Acidobacteriota bacterium
CGTGGGCGAGCTTCACACTCTGCCAGGGATCCGGCGGGGCGCTGGCGCCGTGGGCTAGTTTCACACTCTGCCAGGGATCCGGCGGGGCGCTGGCACCGTGGGCGGTCAGTACAGTATGAGGTGACATGAGATCGTGGGAGCCGAGTATCTCCGGGGAGCCGTGAACGAGGTTCCAGGCCAGCGCCAGCATAAACACTGCGCAGAGGGCCGCAAACGCGAGTTTGTTTTCAAAAAAACGTTGCATAGTCTTTTTCTCCAGTGACATTAATCTCATTTCAGGCCGAGACCGCAGGGGGAACGATTTACTAAGCCTGACACTCCGCCTGTATCCGGTTTTTGACCGAGTTCTCACAGGCAGTGTAACTTAACAAAGCAAGAATTCCTCGCGAAATTCACGCTATATTCGGTGAACCGTTGGGTTCTAAGCGATTTCCGTAGGCTGGAAAGCGGGCGGAGTAGTCCTGCTTCTGATGTCTGGGGTACGAATCGAACGAGGGGTACCGGTGAAAACGACAGTACTGTCAGGTAGATATTTCCTACAGAGTTATTCGGCGCGGAAGCGGAACTCGGCGGGACGTTTGACGGCTTCGGGAAAGCGCGAGTCGGTGTGGAAGGACTTGCGGGGGTATTCGAGGCGCATGTCGGCGCTCACCTCGTCGAGCATTTCGACGGTAGCGACCCGGCTCTCCATGGCGAAGGCGGTGAGCAGCAGGTTATCGCAGATCGAGTTGATCAGCCGGGGGATGCCTTGGGTCCGGTGCGCGATCTCCTCGATCAGTTCCGTGGGGATGATGGTCTGCTGCTTGACCCCGGCGCGGGCCATGCGGGAGTTGATGTAGTCGATGGTTTCGACCGTGTTGAAGCCACGCAGGGCGCAGCGGAGGGCGATGCGCTGCTTGAGTTGGCGGAACTCGGGGGCTTCAAGCTTGCGGTCGAGTTCCTGCTGGCCGGAGAGGATGATCTGGAGCAGTTTGCCGCGGCGGTTCTCGAGGTTGCCCAGGAGGCGGATTTCCTCCAGGACGTCCCATTCGAGATTGTGGGCTTCGTCGACGATGAGGACCGTGGTGCGGCCGGCACCGGCCCGTTCGAGCAGCAGGTTATTGAGCGAGAGCAGGACCTCGGTTTTCGACAGGCGGTTGCACCGCAGGTCGAGGTCGTAGGCGAGTAGTTCGAAAAACTGCTCGACCGTGAGGCGGGAGTTGAACAGGGAGGCGAACGCGATGTGCTGGGCGCTCAGGAAATCCCGGAGACACTCGAGCATCGTGGTCTTGCCCGTGCCGACTTCCCCGGTCAGGGCGATGAAGCCCTTGCGGCTCTGCACGCCATAGATCAGGTTTGCCAGAGCTTCCTCGTGCTGGCTGCTGCGGAAAAGGAACGAAGGGTCCGGGCTCAGGTTAAACGGGTTTTGCGTGAAACCGAAGAAAGCGTTGTACATATCGAAGGGCAGCGCAACAAGGACTCACATCCCGAGCCACTCGCATCTTATCACGCGGGCATGCCGCGACCAACGCCGTCGGTACCGACTATGCGGCCTAGGACACAGGCGGCTGAGCGGGCGGCGTGGCCGGCTTCTCAGGTTTTTCCGCCTTTTCGTGCTTTTCGGCGCTCTTGCCGGCGGCCTTGACCGGGCTGATGAGGACGTGGGCGTTACGGCCTTCGAGACGTGGCTGGCCTTCGATCGTACCGTAGGCGGTAAGATCGCCGGACAGGCGCAGCAGGAGCTTCTTGCCGAGGTCGGCGTGAGCGATCTCACGTCCGCGGAATTGAACCACGGCCTTGACGCGGTTGCCTTCCTGAAGGAAACGGATGGCGTTCTTCTTCTTGAAATCGTAGTCGTGGTCGTCGGTATTGGGGCGGAATTTCAGCTCCTTGACCTGAACCACGTGCTGCTTTTTCTTGGCGTCGTGGGCCTTCTTCTTCTGGTCGTACTGGTAGTGGCCGTAATCGACGGCTTTGGCGACCGGCGGTACGGCGGTGGGGGCGATGAGCACGAGGTCGAGGCCCAACTCCTGCGCTTTGCGCAGCGCGGCGGAGGTTGGCATGATCTCGGTTGTGCCGTCGGGGAAGACCGCGCGGACTTCGCGCACGCGGATCGACTCGTTTACATTCTCTCTGCGATTCTGCCTGCGAGGCGGAAAGTTTCTACCAGGATGCATTGGTTAATCGTTGGTTTTCAGGTTGAGGTGACAGCCGGAAGGCGAGCGCCGGTAGCGACGAGAACTCTCGTGGCGAGAGTCGGGATGGATAAGAAGCAAGAACAAGCGGCAATAACGTCTGTCCCAGTGTACAACAGATTGATGTCGCAAGGTCAAAAGGGTTTTCTGCCGGGGGCGGAGGAAGAAGGCGGAGGGTGGCGAATTCACACTTGTGAACCCCTTGCCTGCGATGAATTCCTCAGTCTGTTAGCTGAAAGATCGATCGCAACCGCCGAAAGATGGGCTGCCGGAAGGCGCGAAATCTTCGCATACTCAAAATAGCTGCCTTGCCCGCACGGGGATCCGAATGTGTCGGGGAACCATGTGTGCCAGAGTCCCGCCAGGGCCGGAACCGGCGAAGCCGGCGGCGTTGAGTGTGGCTCCCTGTTCTTCTTATGGACATGCAGATGACCAACAGCGCTTCACTGGATACCGCCACCAGGAGGCTGGCGCGCCTCGCACCCGCCGCCTGCATCGCCGCCTGCCTTTTGCCCTCGTGCGCTTTCGCGCAATCGGCTTTCACCTGGCAACAGATCAAGGAGAAGTTCGCCTCCTCCAATCCCGCGCTCCTGGCCGCCCAAGCCGATATCGAGGAATCGCGGGCGGCCGAGACCACCGCTTTTCTGCGTCCGAATCCCGAGGTTTCGCTGACGATGGACGGGTTCCAGGTCACTCCCGGCCAGGGAGTCTGGCGTCCGCTCAGCGGCATCGTGCAGACGCCGGGCATCAGCTATCTGCACGAACGGCGGCACAAGCGGGAACTGCGGCTGGAGGGAGCGAAGATTTCCACGGACATCGCCTCCTCGCAGTATCTGGACCAGCAGCGCGGCCTCCTGTTCAACCTCCGCAACGCGTTCATTCAGACTCTGCAGGCGAAAGCCGTGCTGCAAAACGCCAGGGAAAACCTGGATTACTGGGACCGCGAACTCGACGTGGACCGCACCCGCTTCAAAGCCGGCGACATGGCGCTGACGGACTTGAACCGCATGGAGTTGCAGCGGGTGCAGTTCGAATCCGACCTCGAGACCGCCACGGTGAACCTGCGGACGGCGAAGATCCAGCTCCTGACGCTCCTCAACGACCGGACGCCGATCGAGAAGTTCGACGTCGCCGGACCCTACGACTTCCAGGATCAACTCCTCTCGATGGAGCGACTGCGCAGCCTCGCGCTCGAATCCCGCCCCGACCTGAAGGCCGCCGCGCAACTGGTGGACCTGGCCGAAAGCACGCACCGGCTCGCCATCGCCAACGGCTCCACCGATCCGACCTTCAGCCTGTGGTACTCGCACAATCCGTCCTTCAGCAATCCCTACGCCAGCGAGACCATGGGCGGCAGCATCAGCATCCCCCTGCGCATCTTCGACCGCAACCAGGGCGAGAAGGCCAGGACCGAGATCGACATCCGGCGCAACCAGCGGCTGCGCGACGCCGCCCAGGCGCAGGTGTACGGCGACGTGGATTCGGCCTACGTCACCGTGGCCGGCGCGCTGAATATGCTGCGCCCCTATAAAAACAAGTACATGCCGCTCGCGCTCGATGTCCGCGACCGGATTGCCTTTGCGTACAAGAACGGAGGCGCTTCGCTGTTGGATTACCTGGACGCGGAGAAATCCTACCGCGACACGAAGCAGGCGTACCTCAATCTGATTGGCGCTTACCTGACCGCCGCCGCTCAGATGAACATGGCGGTCGGTAAGGAGGTCCTATGACCCGATTGCCTGCCTGCCGCGTCCCCGGGAACCGGAACCGCGCATCCGGCCTCTAATCACACATGAGGCAGGCGCGCCTGCTGCTGTGGATCGCGTTGGCGGTCACGGTGATTCGCCTCGGGTGGATCCAGGTCACCCGGCATCGCAACCTGCAACGGTTGGAGCGTGCCGCGGGCTCGCGCCGCGGTTCGAGCGGCCTCGCACCGGAGCCGGATGTGCTCCGCATTACCCACTTCTACGCGCCCTCCGGCGAGATCTACTCCGGTTCGCGGGGGCTGATCTGTTACGGCGTGCGCAATGCGCGGCGGGTGTGGATGGATCCACCGGTGGAGCGGCTGGGGCCTACGCTCACCCGCTGTTTCTTCGTCGAACCGCGCGCCGATGCCAACTACACCCTCTTCGCCGAGGATGCCGCGGGTGCGCGCGTCAGCGAGTCTTTGCGTCTTCGGGTCAAGCCCGCGCCGCCGGAGATCCGTATGCTGGCCACCAGTGAACGGACCATTCTGCGAGGCGATGTCATGGTCGTCTGTTACGGAGTGGCCAACGCCCGGACGGTGCGGCTTGACCCGATCGGCTGGAGCCTGCCTCCCCTGCCGAAATATTGCGTGCGCTTTTATCCCAAGGCGAGCGCCACCTTCTCGCTGGTCGCGGACGGTGAAGGCGGCGTGGCGCGCGAGCGGTTTCCGGTGACGGTGAGGTAGAGACCCTGAATCGGACGCTACTTCTTCGCGCCGATCTCGGCCTGTAACTGGCGGTAGGCGGACTCTTCGTAGTTGGTCTTGAGCCGCAGTTTGCCGTCCTGGCGGGTTTCGCCGGGCCGCGGAGCCTGCTGTTTGAGGGCGCGCCCGAGCATCACGGTGGCCTCCTGGTCGTCGCTCTTGCGGGCCAGCACGTCGCGGAAGCTTTCGGCGGCCTCGTTGTACCGGCCGCCGCGCCACAGGGCGGTGCCGAGGTTGAAGTGGTAGTCGGGGTCGGCATCGTCGCCTTCGAGGGCTTTCCGGAAACTCACGGCGGCGGCGGTAAAATCGCCGCGCTGGGCCTGGGCGACGCCGAGGTCATTGAACGCCTCGTTGAGGGGAATGGAATCGGCCACGGTCTGGAAGGACTTTTCGGCGGCGGCGAAATCGCCCGTCAGGTATTTACAGAGGGCGAAGAAAAACTGCGCTTCCAGGTAATGGGGATCGGTGAGCGCGACGCGGTCGAGCCAGCCGGCGGCAACCCGGTAGTCCTTCTGGTCCCAAGCGCTCTTGCCGAGTTGGAAGCAGGGTTGGGAGTAGTGTTCGTCCAGGCGGGCGGCCTGGGTGAAGTAGCGGTGGCGTTGTTCGGGGGTGGCGGCGAGCAGACCGCGGACGTAGCTTTCGACCGCGTCCAGGCGCACCGCGGGACGCGCGGACATGAAGGCGCTCTCGCCCGGCGCGGTGCGCGGGCTGAGGGCGGCCAGCACCTGCCAGCCCAGGTGATTCTGCAGCGTGCCCAGATCCTCCACCGCGCCGATTTCGCTGAACTCGCCGCCCTGCCGCGACTGCTTGACATCGATCACGCGCGCGACGATGCGCAGCGAGCCCTTCGTTTGCGTAGTGCCCGATGCCGGCGGCACCAGTTCGTAGTAGCCGTACACCACCTTGGCAGCGTCGAGCGTTACGCCAATCTTGAGGATGGAGGCGTGGGTGAGTTCGGCGCCGGGACGCAGCGAGAGCCGGCGATACGCTTCCAGCCGCTCGTCCCGGCCGAGGACGAGCAGCCCCTGGGATGCCAGCGTGTCGCCCACGGATTCGGCGATGCTTTCGCCGATCCAATCCACGTTGGTGTTCTTCGAGTGATTGAAGAAGGGGACGACCAGGTCCGTCTCGGCGCGGACCAAGCCCGCGCAGATGGCCAGTAGAGCCAGAAATCGCATGAACCTTCAGTGTACCCGCTTGCCGCCCGGCGGCGGCGCCGGCTTCAGGCGGGTGCGCCCGCGAGGAACGCGGCGGTCAAGGCCAGCGCGCGCCCGGCCACGTCCTCATCGGCTCCGAAGCCGCCCAGCCAGACCAGGTCCCGCTCGCGTTGGAACCACGTGATCTGGCGCTTGGCGTAGCGGCGCGTGTTGCGCTGCGCCAGGAAGACCGCTTCGTCCCGCTCCAACTCGCCGTGGATGAGTTGCAGCGACTGTTTGTAGCCGTGGGACTCGAAGGGCTTGCAGGTTTCCGCGAAGCCCCGCGAAAGAATACCGCGCACCTCGTCCACCAGGCCGTGATCGAACATCCACTGGCAGCGGGCGTCGAGCCGCTGGTAGAGTTGGTCGCGGCCGGGGAGCAGGCCGAGTTTGAGCGCGCGGTAGCCTTCGAGCGCGCCGCGGCCCTGCCGGAAGAGTTCGCTCGCGGGGCGGCGGGTCAGCAGAAAAACCTCCAGCGCGCGCGTGACCTTCGGCACATCGTTGGCGTGGATGCGGGCCGCTGTGGGAGGGTCGAAGCGGGTGAGCAGGTGGTGCAGCGATCCCCGGCGCCGGGCTTCGCGGGCGGAGAGGCGGTCGCGCAGCGGCTGGTCGCGTTCGGGCCCTTCGAAGAGTCCTTCGAGGAGGGCGCGGAGGTAGAAGCCGGTGCCGCCGGCGAGAATGGGGAGGCGGCCGCGCGCGCGGATGTCGTCGACCGCCGCGCGGGCCAGGCGCGCGAATTCGCCGGCTGTGAAAAGCCGGTCGGGATCCACGATGTCGATCAGGTGGTGAGGGATGCCGCGGCGTTCGGCGAGCGGCAGTTTGGCGGTGCCGAGATCGAAGTAGCGGTAGACCTGCAGCGAATCGCAATTGACGATCTCGCCGTGGAACTCTGCCGCGATCCGCAGCGCTAATTCACTTTTACCGGAGCCGGTCGGGCCCGCCACCGCAACCAAAGGGCTTGCGTGCGCGTCTGCTGGACAGGGGGCGTGGGAATTTGCGGTCAAACCCCGTTATACAATAGGAACGAGAATTCCGGCCTCTGGGTGTCCCGCGGCCGGCGAAAGAGAAGTCGATCCTCATGATTCGATCAGCTAAAGCGCTTCTCCTTGTGGTTTCGCTGGGTGCGCTGTGCTTTGCGCAGGCTCCGGCTTCGGCCCCGGCCGCGCAGGCCGCGGACTCCAAAGCGGATGCCTACTACAACTTCACCATGGGCCGCATCTACGCCGAACTGGCGCAGGCCTACGGCAACCGTCCGGAGTACCTCAACAAGGCCGTGCAGTATTACCAGGATGCGCTGAAGCTGGATCCCGGTGCCGGTGAGATCTTCGATGAGCTGACCGAACTCTACGTGGCCACCAACCGGCTGCGTGACGCGGTGACCACCGCCGAGGACGTGCTCAAGCAGAATCCGGACAACCTGGATGCGCGGCGCATGCTCGGCAAGGTCTACCTGCGGATGATCTCCACTCCGGACAGCCGCATCAACGACGAGTATTTGAAGAAGGCGCTCGAACAGTTCAAGCTGATCACCGCCAAGGATCCCAAGGACGCCGACAGTTGGGTGGCGCTGGGCCGGCTCTACCGCGTGGCCAACAATTCGCCCGACGCCGAGAAGGCGTTCAACCAGGCGATCGCCGCCGACCCGGACAACGTGGAAGCGATGACCAGTCTCGCGCAGTTGTACTCCGACCTGGGCGACAACGCACGCGCCGTGGAAAAACTCAAAGCGGCGGCGGAGAAGAATCCGAATCCGGAAACGCTGATCGCGCTCGGCCAGACCTACGAGCAGATGCACGATTACAGGAACGCGGCCGACGCCTACAAGAAGGCGCTCGAGGCCAATCCGGATAACGTGCGGCTGGAGCGGGTTCTGGCGCAGACCCTGTTGCAGGCCGACCGGCTGGATGACGCTCTGGCAGTCTACCAGGATCTCTCCAACGACGAGCCGCGCGACGCGCAATTGAAGCTGCGCATTGCCGAGATCTACCGCGTCAAGCGGGATTACGCGAAAGCGCGCGAAGTGCTCAACCAGGTGAAGGCGGCCAGTCCGGACGATCCGGAGGTTCGCTACAACGAGGTCAAACTGCTCGAGGCCGAGGGCAAACTGCCCGACGCCATCAAGATCATGAGCGGGCTGGTCAAGGACACCGAGAAGAAGAGCTACTCCGCGGCCGAAGCCGAGCAGCGCTCCGGCATGTTGCAGGAACTGGGGATCCTGTACCGCAACAACGCGCAGTACCCGCAGGCGATCGAGCAATTCCGCACGGCCGCGAAATTGACGAAGAGCCCGGCGATTTCGATGCAGATCATCGACACCTACCGCGCCGCCAAGGATCCGGAGAATGCCCGCAAGGAGACCGACGCGGCAATCGCCGATCTCAAGACCCAGGCCAACGGAAAGAACACCGTACAACTCAACCTGGCGCTGGCCTCGATTTACGAAAAGGCCAAGCGGTACGGCGAGGAAGCCGGGGCGCTCAACGCAGCCGAGAAGCTGAGTCCGGGTAAGGACGACCGGGTGAACATCCACTTCATGCGCGGCGCCATGCTGGAGCGGCAGAAGAAACTCGAAGCCGCCGAGGCGGAGTTCCGCAAAGTGCTGGAGTTGGATCCGGAAAACGCCGGCGCTCTCAACTACCTCGGCTACATGCTGGTCGATCACGGGATGCGCGTGGACGAAGCCACCAAAATGATCAAGAAGGCGGTGGATGCCGATCCTGAGAACGGCGCATACCTGGATAGCCTGGGCTGGGCGTACTATCAGCAGGGGCGCTTCATGGAAGCCGAGACGCTGTTGATCCGCGCCCTGGACCGGATCGGTGAGGATCCGACCGTGCACGACCACCTCGCCGACGTGTACATGAAGCTGGGCAAGACCAAAGAGGCGATCACGCAGTGGCAGGCGTCGCTCAAGGATTTCCAGGGGAGCGCCGGGATCGACAGCGAACCCGAGGACGTCGCAAAAGTGACCCGGAAGCTCGACGCGGCGCGCGTCCAGCTGGCAAAGGAAACCGGCAAGTAAGCGCCGGTTTCGTCGAAAAATCCGCCTCGCAGGACCCGAACAGGGAAGTTCCGGGTCCCTTTTGCAAAATGGTTAACTCAGTATTTTTCTTGCACTTAGAGCCGTTTTGCCGAGGTGGAAGCTATCGTTTTTCACTCCGGTGTGGGATACTTTGGGGAGAACAGGCTTTCAACCCAGAATGTCCCAGTTGGACGACGCAGTCGCGCGATACAATAAGTCGCTCGAGTCCGGTCCCTATAGCGATTTGGCATGGGCCGAGGCTCTGCACGAAAAGATGGAGGCAGCCGGGCTATCGTCCGGCGGGCGGCTGATCTGCCCGTTCCTCCGCCCCCACTTCATCACCCGGCGGCAATATGACTCCCTGGTCAAGACGGGTGAGGCGCTCATTGCCGCGATTGACCGGACCCAGCAGATGGTACTGTCCAGTCCGGGGCTGCTTTCGCGGCTCGAACTGCTGCCGGCCGAGAAGATGCTGGCGCAGATCGATCCCGGCTATCAGGCGCTGGAAGTGGCGGCGCGCCTGGATTCGCACCTGGCCAACGGCCACCTGCACTTTGTGCAATACAACGCGGATTCACCCACCGGCGCTGGTTATGCCGATGCGCTGGCCGGGCTGTTCCACGATATCCCGCCGATGAAGGAAGTGCGCAAGAAATTCAACCTCGTGCGCACGGGAAGCCGCAAGCACCTGTTGCAGGCGCTGCTGAAATCCTACAAACAGTTCGGCGGCAGCAAGAAGCCGAATATCGCGATCGTGGAGTTCCGCGCCCAGTATCACTCCGGGCAGAGCGAGTACGAACTGTTCCGCGATTTCTTCCGCGACGAAGGCTACCAGGTGGAGATCGTCTCGCCCGAGCAACTGGAGTATCGCAACGGCGTGCTGCGCAAGGGCTCGTTCGAGATTCAGCTGGTCTACCGCCGGCTGGGCGTGCAGGAGTTCCTGATCCGCTTCGACCTCAGCCATCCGCTCGTGCAGGCGTACCGCGATCGCGCGGTGTGCGTGGTCAACAGCTTCCGTAGCGAACTGGCCCACAAGAAGGCGATGTTCGGTCTGCTCACCGACGAGAACTTCACGGCCAGGTTCCCCACCGCCGAACGCAAGGCGATCCGCGAACACGTGCCGTGGACGCGGCTGGTGGCGGCGGCGAAGACCACCTACTACGAGAAGACCGTGGACCTGCCCGAGTTCATCGCGCAGAACCGCGAGCGGCTGGCGCTGAAGCCGAACGACGACTACAGCGACCTGCACAGCTACTTCGGCTGGGAGATGGACGATTCCGGCTGGGAACGTGCGCTGAAGATGGCCATGCGGTCGCCCTACGTCGTGCAGGAGCGCGTGGATCCGGTGCGGAGCGTGTTCCCGTTGCTCAGCTTCGGCCACCTGGAACTGCGCGAGATGCAGGTGGACGTGCATCCGCACGCCTACCTCGGCAAGGTGCAGGGCTGTTCGAGCTGGCTTTCGACCGGAAAGAGCGGGTTCTCTACCGCGGGCGGGATCGTTCCGACCTTCATTCTGGATCCCAAGTAGCGTCGGCCTCCGGCCGACCTTTGGATCCGACTCGCGCGCGGCCGGAGGCCCGCGCCCCTTTCTTTACCCTTTCGCCAGCAGGCTGACCTGCGCCCTGAGGTTGGCGACTCCCGCCGTGTAGCGGTTGTCGGTCACGGTGAAGGCCACGGCATCCTCCAGCCAGTCGTGCCAGACGCCGTCGGGATCGTGGCTCGCGACCGTCAGCGTGTAGTCCCCGGGACAGAGTTCGCACCAGAAGGCGAAAGCCAGTTCCACAGTCGCTCCAGCAAGGCAGGGGCCCACTTTGAGCTGCTCGAGTTCGGTGTTGGTGCCGTAGACGTTGAGGCCGACACGGGTGCGGATCATGATGCCGATCACCGGGTCGGCGACCTCTTCGCCGAAGCGGACGGCGACGCGCACCAGGGCGCGCTCGCCGCTGCGCCAGACGATGGTGGGCTTGCCGTTTTCACTGACGGTTTCCACGCGTACGATCTCGGCGCGTCCGTCGCCGCGGCGCACCTTGGGCGCCATGGGCGGGCTGATGGTCTCGCCCCACGAGCGGAGGCGCTCGGAGACGCTCTTGCGGTAGGCGGCGAGGATTTCGCCGGGGGCTCCGCGTCCCGCGATGCGGCCTTCGTGGATCCACCAGACTTCGTCGGCGAGGCGGCGAATCAGATCCTCCTCCTGCGACACCAGCAGGATGGTGGCGCCGGCCCGGCGGATGCGGTCGATCGCGATGGCGCCGCGTTCGCGGGCCAGCCAGTCGTGGCGGTCAAACGTACGGTCGATGGCCAGAACCGCGGCCGGGGCCAGGGTCAGGGGATCGTCGGGTCCCAGAAACTTCGCTTCGCCCGTGGTCTTTACCGCGCCTGCCGCGGGTTGATCGAGCCCGGCCGCGAGACGCAGCAGGCGGCTCTTCCCGGCGCCGGTATCGCCAATGATCCCGACTACCGCGCCGTCCGGCGCAGCCACATCCAGATTGTCGAAGGGCGCCAACCTTGCGCCGCGAAACACGAGGCCCATAGAAGTTAGAATAACAACTGGCTCATGGAAGATTCCAAGGTTCTCGAGCAGATGCGCGCCGACTGGAATCAGCGCGCTGG